>JABFSV010000255.1 GCA_013140405.1 Methyloglobulus sp.
GGAGTGTGCCGATATTATGCAAAAGCCCCGCGAGCAGTGCTTCATCAGAATCAACTTTTTTAAGCTGCTTGGCCAAAGTGTAGCTAATACTGGAAACCTTGATGCTTTGAAACCAGGTTTGTTGTATGAGCTTTTTTATTACTGGCTTTTCGCTCTTGATGAGGTTTTTCATGCTGAACGTGATGACCAGATCACGTGTCGTCTTGCGCCCCAACCGATTGATGGCGTTGGCACAATTGGTGATCGGTTGCATCAGCATGTAAAAAGGGCTATTCACGACCTGGATCAGTTTTGCGGAAATCACCGGATCCATATTAATAATTTTGACAAGATCTGCCAATTCGCAATCTTGCTGGATGGCCCTGCGAATTTTTAAGGCAATATCAGGGAAACTGGGGGTTTCTAGCTGCCCATGAATGAAATGTTGATGCAACTGCTCAACAAAAGGATTATTTTTTAGGTTTTCTGAAATTTTTAGTTCTTTATCCACAGAAGTCGTTGTCGTCATAAGGATTATATTTAAGGCATTCCAACGTTTTTAGTTCTTTACCTACCCAAAGGAATGTATGTGGCCATTATATGGGCGACCTTTGTGGCTCAAATACGGGGCGGAGAGGCAATAGGTCTATCGCGCGAACAGAGTCAATAACCTTATTATAGCCTAAGTAGGCGCACCTTGGGTTAAGCCCCGTATGCTTGTAATAAACGTTGTTCTTGGCGATTGCTTTGCATACTGAGTTCCAACTGCCCCATCCAGGCTTGGACAAGGATACGGATCTCAGCATCGTCCGACAAAATTTTGTCAATCAGTTGGATTTTGTATTGACGCGCGTCCTTATCCAGTATCGCCTCAACGTCTATCACTTTCATGGCGGCGACTAATTCGCCGCAGTGCTGCTCAATGCTGATCAGTTCATCCCATTCACCATCGATAGCCGCGTCACGCATCTGTCCAGTCAGGATCGATAGTGCTTCGTAATTTGCAATGGCTTGCGATGATGCGTCCATTGTCTAAGCCCTTCTATAAGCCAGTTGGGCATTGGCTGAGCCCATTGGCTGTGACCCAGATTGTATATAATTGGGTCGGATGCTGTCCCAAGCCCCTGCTAACTCGCCTAGCAGGCCTGCCACTTCATCTAAAATAGTGATGTCATTTTTCAAATTGGCATCAATCAAACGCTTCACCATGTAATCGTACAATGATGACATGTTTTCTGCCAACTCACCGCCAACCTTTTTATCAAGGCTGGCATGCAGCCCTTCGCCAATGATGGCAATGGCCTTGGAGATAAATTTGCCCTTGGCAGCAATATCCTTGTTCAATATTTCGGTTTTGGCGTTGTCGATGGCAAGAAGCCCACCCTGGAACAACATAGAAATAAGCTGGTGTGGATCGGCACCAATGACCTTGGATTCCACGCCGACTTTCTTATAAGCATTGATGGCGATAGTTGTGTTCATAATAATGATCCTAAGTTATAAATTTGAAATCTGCTGGGTCAAGTAAGCACTGGTGCCACTCATGCCGCTTAACAAAACATTAAGGTTGCTATAGGTAGTCGTGTATTGCTTTTGAAGTGTCGTCATCCGCACTTCTAATTTATTAATTTGGTCGTTATAGCCTTTTATCGAGGTATCAAGGCTTTTGGTACGAGTGTCAAACGCACCACCAGCGGCAAGCACGCTGTCGGCCCACGTATTCAATCGCGTCGCGTAACCCGTTGCTGATGAGAACAAATTCGTTACATCGGTGAAGTTGTTCGCCATAGCACTATCAAGCTTACTACTATCGAGTTTTAACGTGCCATCTGATTTGGTCGTAATACCCACTTGAGAAAGTGATGTCAGAGTACCACTCGCGGCCGTATTAAAAACGCCGTGTAATTGACCCAGCATCATGCGCACCGTGCCATCACCTGCCAAAGCAGGCTTCGTCTTATCAGTACTGCTACCAAAGGCGGAGCGGGACTTAAACTGGTTGACCATTCCATTATAAGCATCGACAAAACCGGTTACCGCTGTTTTTACGGCCGATGTATCGCGCGCGACTGTTAAGTTGGCTTGCGTAGTCGTCGGCTTGGTCAACGTTAGGGTGACACCCTGGATGGCATCAGTAACTTTATTTGAAGGGCTGGTAATCGCAATGCCGTTCACCGTCAAATTGGCATTCTGGGCAGCAGCCGTTTGGTTTAAATGCTGTGCAGCAGGTAACCCAGCAGGGTCGTGCGCCAATAAAGTATCTATAGTTCCATCCCCTCCGCTGGTGGAAATTTTGAGGCTGTTGCTAACACCACTGCTTTCTGAAGTCAGGGCAAGGCGATAAGGTGTGCCGCTGCCGTCGTTGACGATGCTAGCGGTCACGCCTATCTTGGCGGTGTTAATTGCATCGCGGATGCCTTGTAGCGTATTGTTAGTCCCATCTATCGTGATACTTTTTGTGCCATTGCCGTTGGAAGCAAACGCAGCGCCGCTATAAACCCCAGAGGTCAACGTGCCACCGCTAATGGTGCCGAAATCAAACGTAATCGTGGTTGCCGTACCATCACCAATCGCTGCTGTGCTACTGGTTTGTCCAGCCGCAACCAAGTTCTGGGCACGGGCCAAATTAGCCACATCCAAGCTATAAGAGCCAGCTGCGGCTGAACTGGTGGCTGAAGCAGAAAAAACAGTCGCATCTGACGGAGTGGCAGTAAACTCCTGGAATTTGTTGTTCAAACCCTCCAACGAGGTTTGAAAACTCGAGACCAAGCCCTTAAGCGTGCCGAAAGATGAGATCTTGTTCTGATAACTCTCTACTTGCGTATTAAGCTTATCGATGGGACGCCGCTCGAGTGACATCAACTGCGAAACGAGGCCTTGAACATCAAGCCCGCCGCTAGCTCCTACAGATGAGGTGGATGCCATGATTTGCGCCCCTAACTAAGCTTTTTGGTTTAACAAACGGCTGTTCTGGAATTGGTCAATCGAGCGTGCAATTTCCAAGGTTTCTTCCGAGGGAATTTGACGCACCAACTCACCTGTTTGCTTATCCACCACCCTGACGACCGATTTATTGGTATCGGTGTCCATGCTGAATTCAAATTGAAGGTTTTGGTTCGTCTGCTGCACCGCCTGACTGATGTTGTCCGCCGCTTTTTTTAGCTGTTCAGGTGAAGGCTGTCCGGCCTTACCTAAAACGTCAGCAACGACTTTAGGCGCATCAATACTGGTGCGCCTAACCGCCTGTTCAGCCGGATTGTTGTTGTTTGTAAATTGGATGATCACCTTACATCTCCTTAGCACGCATACCCAACCGGTTGCCCGATTGGGTATTGATTAGGGTCTCAATCTTAACGCAACAAACCAAGCACAGAGTTGGGTGATTGGTTAGCTTGCGACAGCACGGCGGTGCCTGCTTGTTGCAAGATGTTGTTGCGGGTCATGCTTGCAGATTCTGCAGCGTAATCGGTATCCATCACACGGCTATATGATGAAGATAAGTTCACCGATGCCGTTTGCATACCGCTGACGGCAGAGCCCAAACTCACCATGTCAGCACCATAATTTGCGCGGCTGGCACCTACTGCGCCGATGTCGGTATCAATAGCAGCAATAGTCAAACCTGTGGGAGCAGCAAGCGCAGCGCTCTGAGTGGTAATGGTGCCGCCACTTCCGTCTGATGACACAGCTCCTATCGCTGCTGTCTTGCCAGCTAGACGTGCGTTTTCCTTGACTAGCTCAGTAGCCTCGGTACCGGAGGCGGTGCCACCTAATTGCACTGCAATTTCACGCAAGCGTTGCAAGTTTTCGGTGACTTGACCCGCATAACCGTCATTGGTTTGAGCCTTAGCAATGCCATCGTTAGCATTACGGATGGCCATATTGGTGCCGCGAATCTGGCTATCATAGCCGGTAGCTAAAGCAAGGCCAGTGGCATCGTCTTTAGCGCTGTTGATACGTACGCCTGAAGATAAACGCGCTTGTGCAGTTTGCAGGGCATTCGCTGATTTGTTAAGGGCAGCTCCAGCAAACAAAGCGCCGACGTTGGTGTTTATGACTTGTGCCATGATATTTCTCCAAAATGTCCCGGACTGAAATAGTTGCCGGGTTGTTTAAATTTGGGTTGATTATCTTTGTGATAATTTCCCCACCTACCTAAGTTATCGACCGATACTTTTTAAACTTTAATATTTTTTTAAAAATTTTTCGGTATTGGCTCACACTTAAGTTATCGGCCAATACCTTCTAAGCTTTAATGTTTTTTAACTAATTTTCGTAATGGCTTCACACCATCTGGCTTAGAAAAACCGTTAGCCCTAAAGACGATGATCTGCCCTACCCTTATTAAATAGCCACTACGACTTGGTTTCTGCCGCTTTTCTTGGCCTTGTACATGGCATCGTCGGTACGCTTGACTAAGCGATCCGCCGTGTCATTGGCACGTAATTCCCCCACGCCCAGGCTTGCTGTTATATGGATAGGTTGCATGTTATAAGCCAAAATATGGTCTTCAATGGCGCTTCTAATGCGTTCCGCCACGACTTCAGCACCAACAAGGTCGGTTTCACTCAGCAAGATCACGAATTCTTCACCGCCAAAGCGGTAAACAGAATCGCCTGCACGCAAACATTCCTTGATCCATTTAGCGATAGAAGACAAGGCAACATCACCACATTCATGGCCATGTTGGTCATTAATATATTTGAACTCATCAATATCCAGGAAAATCATGGACAAGCTTCTGGAATGGCGCATTGCCAAACTAATTTCCCGGTTAATGTCATCATCAAAGGCCGCCCGGTTCTTTGTTTGGGTCAGTGGGTCGGTATGGGCCATTTTTAAGGCTTGATGATACAACGTCGCATTTTTCAAGGGGTAGATTAGGCAACACAACAAAGTTTCCAACAATTCAAGGTCAGCAACAGCAAACTTTTGGTGGCGCATCAGCTTTAACTCACCCAGTTGCTGGTTATCAATTTTAAGGGCGTAACTGCACGCATGTTTGGTGACAACGCCATTTTTGATTTCCAAGCCAAATTCTGGGTTGGTATATACATAAGCATTATGCGATACCAAGCTTTCAATTTTTTGGCTGAAGTTAGCAATCAACTTATTAAATTCCAGCGTCGTTTGTAAGGCGCTGCTAATGTCATAATGGTTTATATTGACAACTTTGGTTGCCTCAAACGTCTTGTTGCTAATCAATGCTAAGTTTGCTGATTTCTTTGTCATAACGGCTCGTCCCTCTTTAAAAACATACTGTACAAATATCTATGCGAAGACCGTGCCAAGTTTTTATATTATTTGCTTTTCAATAAGATACTAATTATTTATTAGTTTAGATTCGCAAATACTTGAAAACAGCCCGTTAGATGTCAAGTTTTTGGCATGGTTTGGTGAAATGGAATGACGACACTAAGCTTTGGGGTGTCGGTATTTTGGCGAAAATCTGCTTGGGTTTTTCTACCAAAAGAAGGGGCTCATAACCAAGCACTGGCTATAAGGGTTTAACTAACGGCTAGCAATAGTCTGCTAAGTTGGGTGAGCTAACAGCCAGATAAGGCTTTTCTTAATGAAAAAGCCTTCCTGGCTGTGTGTGCATCAATATTTTCAGCGCCAGAACCCCACGGCCCACGGGCAGTGGGAGTCTGCTGCTGATTTTGAGTTGGTTGAAACATTTTTTTTATCGGCAACACGCCTGTTGTATTCAATGTGGGCGTTTACACCATTACTGAATGCTTTACCAAACACTTCTGATTCCCTGTTATTGGCTTCAAGTAGCGGTTCTAATGGGTCAGCATTGGGTTTTTTTAACGCTTGATGGTACAACGTCGCATTTTTAAGCGGATACAGTAAACAACACAGTAATGACTCCAGCAATTCAAGTTCAGAATTTTCAAATTCGTAATTGCGCATGAAGCTTATCTCACCTAATTGTTGATCCTCAAATTTAAGTGCATAACTGCATTTATGCCTAGCAAAAACGCCCTTCTTGATGTCAACCCAGAACTCTGCATTGTTATAAGCATAAGCACTATGGTGCACCATGCCTTCAATTTTGCTGCAAAAGGTTGCGATCAGCTTATCGAATTCTAGCGTTGTTTGTAAGGCGCTGCTGATGTCGTGGTAATTTTGGCCAACAACATCATTCGACTCAAATGTCTTATTGCTAATAATTGTTAAGTTTGTTGCATAATTTTTCATAACGGCATTTCCCTCTTTTAAAACTTACTGTTTGAATAGTAAAATTTTACTACCACAAGAGTCATAGCGAAAATCATGCCAACTATTAATAA
>JABFSV010000209.1 GCA_013140405.1 Methyloglobulus sp.
GACTTATCCATCAGGTCTGGTGCGTTATAGGAAATTTCTTCCAACAAACGCTCAAGGATGGTGTGCAGCCGTCTTGCACCGATGTTTTCGGTTTTTTCATTCACCTGCCAACCCATTTCAGCGATACGTTTAATGCCATCGCTTGAAAAGCTCAGATTAACGCCTTCGGTTGCTAACAATGCTGAATACTGTTCCGTTAATGAGGCATTGGGTTCGGTCAGGATGCGGACAAAATCATCAGCCGATAAGGCGCTGAGTTCGACACGGATAGGAAAGCGGCCTTGCAATTCGGGTATCAGGTCGGACGGTTTGGTCAGGTGGAACGCACCAGAGGCAATAAACAAGATATGGTCTGTTTTGATAACGCCATATTTGGTGCTTACCGTGCTGCCTTCTACCAAGGGCAACAAGTCACGCTGTACGCCCTCTCGCGAGACTTCGCCACCACCACTGTAATCGGAACGCTTGCAGATTTTGTCGATTTCGTCCAGGAACACGATGCCGTTTTGCTCGACGGCTTCAACAGCTTTAACTTTAATGTCTTCATCATTGACAAGTTTTGCGGCTTCTTCTTCCTGCAATACTTTCAAGGCTTTGACAATTTTCATCTTGCGGGGTTTGGTGCGAGCGGAACCCATGTTTTGGAACATACCTTGCAATTGGCTGGTCATTTCTTCCATGCCCGGCGGTGCCATGATTTCAACGCCCATCGGCATCATATTGACATCGACTTCGATTTCTTTGTCGTCCAGATCGCCTTCACGCAATTTTTTACGCATTTTTTGGCGGGTGGATTGTGCGCTATCCGACATCATGCCGCCATCTGCACCGGGCAGTAAAATATCCAGGATTCGGTCTTCAGCGGCATCAAAAGCACGGGCTTGGACTTTCTCCATTTCCGACATCCGCATCATTTTGACGGCAGTATCAGCCAGGTCTCGGATAATCGACTCGACATCACGACCCACATAACCGACTTCGGTGAATTTGGTGGCTTCTATCTTGATAAACGGGGCGTTCGCCAAACGCGCCAACCGCCTAGCTATTTCAGTCTTTCCTACGCCCGTTGGGCCTATCAGTAAGATATTTTTCGGCGTGATTTCGTCACGCATAGATGGATCAACATGCTGCCTACGCCAGCGGTTTCTGAGGGCAATAGCCACAGAGCGTTTGGCATCGGCCTGACCAACAATGTGTTTATCCAGTTCGCTAACTATTTCTTTAGGGGTCATTGGGTTCATGCGCTTACTCGTTGGGTTCCGTGTCTAATTCTTCAATCCGTAGATTATGGTTGGTGTAAATGCAGATGTCGGCGGCTATCTTTAGGGATCGTTCGACGATTTCGCGTGCGCTGAGGTCGGTGTTTTCGAGTAATGCCCGTGCGGCGGCTTGGGCAAATGATCCGCCTGAACCGATTGCCATCAAGTCAAACTCAGGTTCGATAACGTCGCCGGTGCCGGAGATGATGAGTGAGGTTTTAGCATCGGCAATAGTAAGCAGGGCTTCCAATTTGCGTAAGGCACGGTCTGTGCGCCAATCCTTAGCCATTTCTACAGCAGCACGGGTTAGGTTGCCACGATGTTTTTCCAGCTTGCCTTCAAAGTGTTCAAATAAGGTAAAAGCATCAGCGGTTGCGCCAGCAAATCCAGCGATGACTTTGTCATGGTAAAGACGGCGGACTTTACGCGCATTGCCTTTCATTACAGTGTTGCCCATCGTGACTTGTCCGTCACCACCGATGACGACCTTATCGCCACGGCGTACTGATAGTATGGTTGTTCCTCTAAACACTTTCGTATCCTAAATTTCCGAATTAGCTGACAATTTTACCTTGTCTGTGTAGGTAATGTGGAAAAAATCACAACAATTAATATTGTGATGGCGCTTTGTCGGTTTTTTATCGGAGGTGAATGAATGGTTAATAGAGTTGATAGTTAATTTCTGTTAGAAATTCTTACGCCTGTGACTAAATGGCTTTCGACCGAAAATTTAAAAAATACGAATTAAGCGATGTCCGCTAACTTTAGCGATAGCAGAAATAAAGCGCCTTGCTCAGAAGGCAATAATTCAATTTTTCCTTGATAAGCCTTAAGTAAAGACAACGTGATAGCTAAACCCAATCCAGTGCCTCCTGTACTTCTTCGGGTGGTAAAAAAAGGTGTAAAAACCCTGTTCTGATTGTTTGGGGATATGCCATCACCATTGTCATGCAGCTGGATTTCGAGGATATTGCTCTGTTGTATTGCGCTAATTTCTACTTGTTGTGAGTTGTGTTGAACACTGTTTTCCAAAAGATTGTAGAGTGCCATTTCCAGGACTTCCGGGGCTACCGCTAAAACGTAATTGGGCAATTGCGGGTAATGCAAGCTCAAGCCACGGTCTGAAAATTGGCTTTGCAACTCATCCAAAACCTCATGCAAATGGCAATTTTTTTGGCTAGTTTCAATAGCGTCAGCCCGGGCCAGTTCCAAAAGCCGATTGACCAATTGCTTGAGGCGCAAGGTGTCAGCCAATAGATTGTCTATAAACCGTTGCTGTCGTTCTTTGGTCATCGTATCAATGTGATCATGCAGCAACTCCAGTGCGCCTTGGATAGACGTTAGAGGCGTTTTGAACTCATGCGACATATGGGTAGCAAAACGCCGTAGGTATTCGGTACGTTCGGTCAACGCGTGCGACATGCTGACAAAACTTTCCGATAGTTGCGCCACTTCGTAGGTGACTGGATTTTTCAACGGTTCGATTTGTTTCTGCTCACCTTGCCGGATGCGGTGGGTTTGCTTGATCAGCTCACGTATCGGCCTTGAAATTGAAGATGACACAAAGGCGACCAGAAAGCCGACTAACATCAACAAAATCAATGAAACGACAAAGACTTTTTCTTTAACAGCATACAGGTGTTTAATAATATTTTCTGGCGTACGAGAAAGGTATAACACGCCTTGCAAATGCTGATTTTCAACAATGGGAAATGCCACAAAAACCCGGATTAACGTACCACGGCTAATTGAATATAAGGGCGGAGGCGGTTGATCGGACAAGCGTTGCCGTATCGCACTGGCGTATTTGCCTTGTAATGCGCGCTTGACTTCTGGGATATGTGCGAGCGATAAACCCAGTTCTTCACGTCCGGCAATCACTGTGCCATTTAGATCTAACAGACGTATTCCCGATAGCGTAACGTGTTGAGTATCCCGCATGACTCGGTTTAACTGGACACCTATCTTCTGTGCAATAGCATCAACTGATAGCTGTGCCGATACTGCTTCTGGCCTACGTGATTTAATCGGGTTGATTAAACTCAAGGTTGGGATAATCGGCTGGTAGTCTGAATCCGGTTGCGGAAGATTGGGCAAGAGTTTGCCGTAGATCGTGCCTTCAGGTTGCAGATTGCGGGTAAGCAACCGAAAGCCTGCCGCTAACGCAGCGGATTGTGAAATCAACTCGCGCTCGGTTTGTTGCACCAATTCATTTTCATAAATACGGAAAAAATACAAACCACCTAGCGGTAATGCCAAGACCATCAGCATCACTAAGAGCAGGATATTACGAAGCCGAAATAGCCGATGTTTTACCAGCGGAAAGCGGGCATTTATTGGCATGGATTGAGTTTATAGCCTACGCCGTGGACAGTCTCAATGATGGCAGGGCAACCCGCTTCTGAAAATTTCTGCCGAATGTGGCGTATGTGGCTATCAATGGTGCGGTCACTGACATAAACATGATGGTCGTAGGCTTTGCTCATAATGTTGTCGCGGCTAAACACCTGATTCGGCTGGTTGGTCAGCAGAGTTACTATGGAAAATTCAGTTGCGGTGAGATTGATGGACTGTCCATCCCAGCTCGCAATGTGCTGTTCTGGACAGATTAGTAATTTGCCGTGTTCAATCTGAGTGGTCGGTAGCGCGGCTTTTTCAGGAGTGGGCCTACGTTTAAGGATAACGTTAATTCGCGCCACCAACTCGCGTGGGCTAAACGGTTTGGTAACATAATCATCCCCGCCGATTTCCAACCCCAGGATACGGTCGATTTCATCATCCCTTGAAGACAGGAACAAGATGGGGACATCCGATGTCTTGCGGATTTCTCGGCAGACCTCCAAGCCATCCAGCTCCGGCATGTTGATGTCCAGCACGATCAAGTCATGGGCTGCCTCAGAAAACTGGCCTAATGCTTCACGACCATCGCCAGCCAGCATAATTTTCATACCCGCTTTCTCAAGCGCAAAGCTAATCACCTCGCGGATATGGGCATCATCATCAGCAACTAGAATATGTTTGGTCATGGCTTATTTTGCGATTTGTAAAAAAGCATTGGGGTCAAGGTAAAACATTTTTTTCCATGCCTGAGGCAAATTGGGATTGTACTGGCTGAGTATAGGGAAAAGGCTGCTAATCGCAAAATGCAAGTGTGGTGGCTTACCTTGCGCGTTGCCCGTACTGCCAACCGTACCGAGAACTTCACCTGTGTTTAGCCATTGTCCTGTTTGTGCAGCAATGTCTCTCAAGTGCGCGTAATAATAGAACCGCCACTTGCCGCCCAGTATCAACACGACATTTCCACCCATCGCAATATTGCCGGAAAAAACCACTAAGCCGCTGGTTGCTGCCAATACCGGCGTGCCTTCCTTGGCGAATATGTCTATGCCTTTATGTACTCCCGACCGTCCCCATGGATAGTACCAAAATGAGACTGGATTCCAGTCTTTAATCGTTGCGCCAGCGACAGGGATTCGGTGGCTCTCAGTGACAATAAAACCACTCAAGAAGATCAATAATGAGCCCATCAACAAAGTCTTTCTGGTTAGAATTGTCATGATTAAGCGGTTGGTGATGAGGTTTCATTCTGTTTGGTCAAAGCATACCAATCCAAATGACGTGTTAGTAGCATCAACATCGACAATACGGCAAAAATAAGTACACTGCCCATCAGCAAAGCGGTTTCCTCTGCCTGCAAGATGACATACAGCAGGGTATAAAGGGTTGCAAGGCCCGCTCCTAGCATCAATCCGAGTTTGCTGCTACGCAGGATACCGCCGAAATACACAGTCAATAATACTGTGCTGGCAACCGCGCCGATACTGTAAGCCAACAAAAACGAAATATGTTCGGACAGCGAAATCAACAACAAATAAAATACCAATAACGCCATGCCGACCAGTGTGTATTGGATCGGGTGAATACGCAGATTTTTTAACAATTCCAATAAAATCAACACCACAAAGGTCAGGGTGATGAATAAAAAGGCATACTTGATGCTGCGTTCGGATTGTTGGTACACATCGACAGGCTGAATCAACTCAAATCCTACCGTCTTATCCATCAACCTGTAGCATTCACCCTTACGGCATGAATCCAGCACGCCAGCAATGTTGTATGAAAACGAAGAAGCCCGGCATTTTGCGGTAAAACCTTGTTCTGTTATGTCACGGGTGTCGGGTAATAATTCGCCAGTAAAACTGGGGTCAGGCCAGTTAGCAGATAACTGAATGGAGGTGTCGTCCGACAATGGCGCGAAATTTATCGAGCGCATTCCCTTTAAATCCATAGTAAAAGCAAAGGGTAGGGGCTTATTTTGTTCGAGATTAATTTCAGGTAATTTGGCAAACATGCCCGCTTCCGTTCCAGGCAATTGGCTGCCTGGTTGAAAAGGAATTTTGACATTGCCCCATTTTAGGCTGGGCGGGGCGGCAATGCCACGTTGGTCACGAACCAACACCGATAAATACGGCTTACCCCAAACTATCTTGTTTTCCTTGTTTCGTTCTAGTAAATCGACTAAAGACTGAAAATTGAACTCACCATTTATTTCTAAGTTGCTGGTATAAATAGGTATTCCATAAATTCCCCGATACCGCATGGAGCTTTCCAGCTTGCTGTTTACCGTTAACTGTTTGGGAATAACGTACAGCTTATCTTCTGTAGTCACTTCTTTGATTATTTCTTTTTGAAACTTTCCTTTAGAAGCAATTTTTTCTTTGACACTGTAAGTCAATTTATAAGGCAGCACAAATACCGGCCCTGCCAAGGTTTGATCGCCGGGCCAGCTTTGTCCGATACTGGTATAGGCTTGTTGCCGCCAGCCTAGCCGTTCATAGATGAGATCGGATAAAAACGAGCGCGGAATCAACAATGCGATGATTAGTGCAAAAATAATGCTGAGCTTGAAATAAAAACTATTTTTCACAAGATGTCTCCTTTGGTTTATGGTCAGGAGACACTTTACCCAGCTACCATG
>JABFSV010000074.1 GCA_013140405.1 Methyloglobulus sp.
TTCTGAATGGTTGACTTACGTTGCCTAAGACCCGCTAGTAACTGGTGAGGATCTTAGTTGTAGGGCCTTCTTGGGTTGGCGATATGGTGATGGCGCAAAGCCTGTTCATATCGCTGAAAAAATCTTTCCCCGATTGCCTTATTGACGTGTTGGCTCCTGTTTGGTCATTGCCTTTGTTGGACAGGATGCCGGAAGTTGCAAAGGCAATCACCATGCCTTTGCAACACGGGCAATTTGACCTGATGACCAGGTTCAAAATGGGGCAACAATTACGACCAGAACACTACGATCAGGCCATTGTCCTGCCAAACTCCTGGAAATCGGCTCTTATTCCCTTTTTTGCACGTATCCCTAAGCGCTCTGGGTTTGTAGGTGAATGCCGATGGGGATTACTTAATGATGTAAGAAAGCTGGATAAAAACGTATTGACGATGACGGTGCAGCGGTTTGTTGCCCTAGGATCACCCCAAAAAGCCCCGCAACCGCCTGATTACCAAAGCCCCAGTCTTCCTACCAACAAATCCGGTCAGAATGCTGTCATCCAGAAATTTGGCTTAACACGTTCTGAAAAAATTCTCGTTTTATGTCCTGGTGCAGAATTTGGCCCATCAAAACGCTGGCCAGCAGACTATTTTGCCAAGGTCGCCCAAGTAAAAATACAGCAAGGCTGGCAAGTTTGGTTGCTGGGTTCGGAAAAGGATAAAGACACGGCAATTACCATTAATGAAGCAACCCAGCGGCAATGCCAAGACTTTATCGGACAAACCTCATTAAACGAAGCGGTTGACCTGATGTCGCTGGCCAATACCGTTATCGCTAATGACTCAGGCCTTATGCACCTAGCCGCAGCATTGGATAAAACTGTCATCGCCATTTATGGGTCAACACCACCCGAATTTGCACCGCCACTTAGCAAAAAAGCCCAAACCGTGCGTTTAAACCTCCCTTGTTCGCCTTGTCGGCAGCGTGTTTGCCCTTTATATCCAGTCGGACATCAAGACCACACCCAATGCCTGACCGGCATCAAGCCCGAACAAATTCTTGAACTTATTGGCAACTAAACCCATCCATGCACATAGCCATCGTCAAACTTTCTGCTTTGGGGGACATTATTCACGCCATGGTTGCGTTGCAATTCATCAAGCAACATGTGCCTGATATTGAAATTGATTGGATTGTAGAGGAACGGTTTGCAGGGATTTTGCACAATAACCCAGATATTTCGCAGATACTCACCGTCAATCTCAAAGCATTAAAAAATAATAAACTGGCGATTTTTCAGGAGATAAAAAAAATCCGTCAATATGCCAAGAACCATTATGACTTGGTAATTGATGCCCAGGGGCTTATTAAATCAGCAATCACTGCTCGTCTGCTCGGCAAGCGTGTAGCAGGATTCGATCAAAATTCGATCAGGGAAAAGGCCGCATCCTGGTTTTATGATGTCAAAGTCGCTTGCGCTTATGATGAAAACACCATTGACCGGAATGCGCTCGTGTTGTCCGCACCGCTAGGCTTTGGAATCACAAGCACTGATATTCTTGGCAAAAAGCCTTTTTTATACACCGACAACGCTAATCCTGAGCTTGGTGCGTTGTTCCCAAAAAATCGTAACACGGTTGTATTCGTTACCGGTTCAACCTGGGAAAGCCGAAACTATCCGCCTGAAAAATTTGTGAAAATTGCACAGAATTTATCAGTTCCGTGCCTCACCCTATGGGGTAATGAACAGGAAAAAATCAAAGCAGATTGGATGTCTAGCCAATGTGCTAATATTAAAGTCATGCCAAAGCTGGACTTGAACGATTTGAAAGCAGTAATTGCAAGAACGGATTTAGTGATTGGCAACGATACCGGGCCAACACATATGGCTTGGGCATTAAACAAGCCTTCAATTACAGTTTTTGGCCCGACACCGATCAGCAGGGTTTACCAAACGGATATAAACAAGGTGATTAAGTCCCACTCAACCGTTAATCCTTATAAGCTCAACAGGGAAGATTACTCGATCAGGGACATAGATGAACACGAAATTATTGAACTGGCAAAACACTTGTTACCTAACCGAACACATTAAAAAACGCCATTTACATGACAAAGCTAGCTGAACCCTATCACGCTTTACTCGGCATTCTTAAGCATCGGGATAAGTTATCCGCTTCGGAATTGAAGAAAGTCGAACGGGTACAAAAAACATCGGTAGCCGAAAGTTTACCGCAATTACTGGTGAAATTAGGCTTATGCTCAGAACTTGATGTCGCCGATGCGTTTGTTGAAGCGGGCCAATTCGAGAAAGTGACTCCAGAACAGTATCCGCTCGAATCACAACTCCCTGAAAGCGTGTCTTTACGTTTTCTCAAACAATACCATGTGATTGGTTTGAGTAAAGATGAACAGTCGATAACGATTGCCATGATGGATCCTGAGGACGAATTCGTTGTGGATGCGTTAAAGCTGGTCACCGGAAAAAATATCGCTGCCAAAGTGGGTTTGCTGTCAGAAATAGATGCCGCACTGGAGGTGCAATACGGTGAAGGCCGCTCGGCAATGGATAAAACCATCGACGACTTGAATGTTGACGACATAGGCGAAGAAGACCTGGAACACCTGAAAGACCTGGCAAGTGAAGCGCCAGTCATCAAGATGGTTAACCTGATTATGCAACGGGCGATAGAAACCCGCGCCTCGGATATCCACATTGAGCCTTTTGAACAATCGTTGAAAGTTCGGTTGCGTGTGGATGGTGTACTGAAAGAAATTGATGCGCCATCGGTTAAATCCACTGCCGCTGTCATTTCCCGCATCAAAATTATGGCGAAACTTAACATCGCCGAAAGAAGGCTGCCACAAGATGGACGCATTAAAGTGCAAATGTTGGGCAAAGAGCTGGATTTGCGGGTTTCGACGATACCGACGATGTATGGCGAAAGCGTCGTTATTCGTCTGCTCGACAAAGAAAACACGGTATTTGATTTCGCCGCCCTGGGCTTTCAGGGACGGCACTTGCAACAGTTTATCGATGTGTTATCCATGCCACACGGCATTATCCTGATTACCGGCCCGACCGGTAGCGGAAAATCCACCACCATGTACGCAGCGTTGAAGCAACTCAACACCTCGGAACGAAAAATCATCACTGTCGAAGATCCGGTGGAATATCAAATGGAAGGCGTAAACCAAATTCAGGCCAAACCGCAGATCGGATTGACGTTTGCTTCGGCTTTGCGCTCCATTGTCCGCCAAGACCCCGATGTCATCATGATTGGTGAAATGCGTGACTTGGAAACAGCACGGATTGCCGTGCAATCCGCCCTTACCGGTCACTTGGTGCTATCTACCCTGCACACGAATGATGCCGCTGGCGGTGTTACACGTTTGCTGGATATGGGGCTGGAAGAATACCTGCTGACCTCCACCGTGAACGGCATCTTGGCGCAGCGTTTGGTGCGGAAGCTCTGTTCTGACTGTAAAACACCGTATCAGGCACCACCTGAAGTCATCAAAGAACTGCGTTTGCGCCGATTTGCGCCTGATGGCGAGATTACCTTGTATAAACCAGTAGGTTGCGCGTCTTGTGGCGGCATGGGTTACCGTGGTCGTATGGCGATTATCGAATTCCTGCAAATGACCGACCCGCTACGCAAGTTAATCATGGCGCATGAAGAAGCGGGTGCTATCCAGAAACTTGCTGTCGAAGAAGGCATGTCAACCATGTTTGAGAATGGCTTGACCAAGGCAATACAGGGTGTCACCACTATAGAAGAAGTCATGCGCGTCACGTCGGAATCTTAAGCGGATGCCCTTGTTCAAATACAAAGCCATCAATAGTTCTGGCGAAACCGAAGAAAACATCAGGGATGCCGCCGATGAACAATCGCTGATTTCGGCCTTGCAATCAGAAGGTTATATACCAATCAGCGTAGCTCCCGCCAACAGCAGATCGTTTTTAGGGCTGGGTTTGGGTGGAAAACAAAGAAAAATATCCCAAAAAGACATAGGGCTGCTTACCAGCGAACTGGCAACCTTGCTGGAATCGGGCTTGCCCTTAGATAAATCGCTATCAGTTTTGATCGACCTGACCGACGATAACGAGCGCCTGAGCAAACTCATCGGAAAGGTCCTGGAGAAAGTCAAAGGTGGCTCATCATTGGCTGATGCCCTGGAAAAACAGACGGGCATTTTTTCCAAGTTCTACTTGAATATGCTGCGTGCAGGTGAGGCGGGCGGCAATTTAGGTGAGGTACTGGCACGTCTATCGGAGTATCTGGAGCGTTCCCGTGAATTAAGGGATACCGTCAGCACAGCCTTAATCTATCCCGTCATTTTATTGGTGATGTCACTGGCTTCCCTGTTTGTTATGCTGACCTTTGTGGTGCCGCAATTTACAGAAATGTTTGAAAGTGCGGGCAAGGCGTTACCCGTTTCGACACAAATTGTCGTCGGGCTGGCGGAATGGTTACAAAAATACTGGTGGATTTTGCTTGGCACCATAATCTTTGCGTCCAGCTACATGAAATTCCAGATGGCAGATCCCGTCAGCAAAAAAAGATGGGATGGCATATTTTTCAAGCTGCCCCTGGTTGGAACCATTATCCTACATAAAGAAACCGCAAATGTTAGCCGAACGTTGGGAACTTTATTGGGCAATGGCGTTTCCATACTTTCTGCAATGGTAATTGTGCGTGAAACCGTGGACAATCTCGTGTTGGCGGATGCCATTCAGGATGCTGAGGAACAGTTAAAACAGGGTAAGCACATGTACGACGCGTTACAAGGCAAAGGCATATTCCCCAAAATGGCTATGCAAATGATCAAAATGGGCGAGGAAACGGGTCGCCTTGAAGAAATGTTGCTGCGCGTCGCCACAATATATGATAAACAACTACGCGTATCTATTGCACGAATGCTGGCACTGCTTGAACCCGCATTAATTATCACTTTAGGACTCATGATTGCCGGCATTATCGTGTCAATTTTACTGGCTATATTGAGCGTTAACGATTTGGCTTTTTAACGGAACTTTACTATGAAACAAGACAACTACCGTAGACAAACAGGTTTTACCTTACTGGAATTATTGGTCGTACTGGGCATTATTGCCATGTTGGCTGGGTTAGTCGGCCCACAAGTAATGAAACACATGGGCGAATCCAAGGTCAAAGCTGCCAAGGTGCAAATTGAAGACCTCGCCCAAACTTTGGACATGTATAAGCTCGATGTCGGTAGTTACCCCACGTCGGAACAAGGCTTAAATGCCTTGATCGAATCCCCTGACGGCGCACAACGCTGGAACGGCCCTTATTTACGGAAATCCAAAGTGCCGCTTGATCCTTGGCAACAAGAATATAAATACACTTCACCCGGTGAACACGGCAAATTTGACATATCTTCACTAGGTGCAGACAGTAAAGAAGGCGGCGAAGGCGAAGATAAAGACTTGAATAGCTGGGAATAATTAATATTTCGCAAAGCTAAGTTGGAATTCTCACTTACCAGGAAGGACACGAAGAAACAATAGAATAACTTCGTGGCCTCCGTGATAAGAACCTCCCCAACACCTGCATGTAGAATGCAGAAAATTTCAGTCAAACCAATCATCCGCTTTCGAAAAGACGTGACGCTCCTTTATCCTAAGATAACTGCATATTCCGAGGCTGACATTAAACACGACCTGACAAAAAATCAGTTTTGCAGCACTAATTCCCCAATGTACAGCAAAGGTTTTACGCTGCTGGAATTGATGTTAGTGATGTTTGTGGTGATCTTGGGATTTTCCGTCATTGGGCTTAATATTTCGTCTGGAAATGATGCTACAGAACTCCAATCCGCAGCCAGGGATCTCGTTTCAGCCTTGCGTTATGCCAAAGGACAAGCACTAATCTCACATGAAGAAACAACGATAGAGCTGGATCTTAACGAAAACACCTATACCGTCAGTGGTCGAGACAAAGTGTTCGCTATTCCAGACACCATAGCCCTCACTGTCGTCACGGCACAAGAGGAACTGACCGGAAAAGGCTTGGCGAACATCCGGTTTTTCCCTGACGGTTCGTCCAGCGGAGGACGGATCAAACTGGAAAGAAATTCTGCCATTTGGCAAATAGACATCAATTGGCTGACGGGACAGGTTGAACTTGAAGACAAATAAGCAACAGGGCTTTTCACTACTGGAAATTCTGATTGCCTTTTCTATCCTGGCATTGTCCTTGGGCATTCTGCT
>JABFSV010000105.1 GCA_013140405.1 Methyloglobulus sp.
TCGCTGAATTAATTTTAGTCGCCCCTACATCCGTGCCGGTCACTAAATAAGCAGTGTTTCCGGTAACGGATGTGGAGACTTTTGCGCCCAGGCGTTTGGCTTCTTTAATCATGTCGTCGCGTTTACCGTGGATCATTGTGCCAGTAAAAACGAGGGTTAAACCTGCAATTGGGCTGGTTTTTTGCTGTTGTTCGGTTACTAAAGGCGTTTGGATGAGGTTGAATCCTAATTGATGGATTTTCAAGAAATCATTCTTAATCAATGCCAAACATTTGACTACCGCAGTGGCGGTTTTGTCGGCGAAACCTTCGATGAGGATAATGTCGCCTTCAGTTAAGTTGAAAATATCCAATAACTTATGATGCTGTAGCAAACGTTCGCAGTTACCGAGTCCCATACGCCAGATGCCGAATGCACCGAGGAAGCGCCAGTCTTCAATCGCTTCCGTCCGGCTGCGTTCCAGTTGTTCCAGTAGGTTTTTGGCAAGTTGGTTTTTTCCGTCTTGGCTACGAAATCCGATTTCAAGCAATTGTTCTAACGTCAATTGGTAGACGGAATAGACGGAGTTGATGCCATTGGCATGGAGTTTTTCAATGGTTTTTCCGCCGAAACCGTCGTTATTCGCCAGTGTCCTGAAAAAATGCTCGATGGTGTTTTCGATCTGTGCGGGACATTGGCTGGTGTTCAGGCAGTACAAATAGTCGCTGTCCCAAACTAAGCTACTTCCGCAACTGGGACAATGTTCCGGTATTTGCGGAGTTTGTGGCGTAATCACCCGTTCAATTTTTGGGATGACCATGCCACTGCGGGTCAGTTCGATCAGCGTTCCCTCGCCAATCCCTTGCTCCTTAACCATGCCGTAATGATGGGCGGTGGCACGGGAAATCATTGCGCCGCTTAATCGGGTAGGCTCCAGTTCGGCGACTGGATTGACGCGCCCAGAACGCGAAGTTTGCGGCGTGACCTTTAAAACTTTAACTTGTGCAGATTCGGCATTGCTTTTGTAGGCTATTTGCCAGCGGTGGTGATGGCGGGTTGCGCCCAAATGTTGCTTGATGCGGTTATCCGTCACTTCAAATATTACGCCATCGACATCGTAATCGACCAAGGTGTGTACATTGGCGATGATAGCTTCAAAATCTGCAATCAGTTCTGCGGACGGGCCTTGCCAATCCGGCAGTTCGCAAAAAGGGTAAAATACGGCGGCATGATTTTGTATGGCTTCCAGGGCATGGGGTTCGAGTTCTTTTTCTTTGATGACGCTGGCCTGGAAGTTACGGGCGTTTTCAAATGTGTCCGCCAAGTGGGCATTGAAATACGTTTGGTTGACAACAATTTCGCCAGCACCTAGCCCACGTTTGCCGCTGCCGCCTACAATCATGCCGCGCTCGAACACACGGGTAATATCCGTGCCTTTACGTCCATCGCCACGGGTGTAAAGTACCTGCCCGTCGTCATACGCGGCAAAGCCATCCAGCTTGGGTGTTGCCCGGAAAACCAATGCTTCTGGGTTGATTTCTAATTCCATCGCGGCTTTTTCGATATTACTCAGCCATTTTTCGATGCTTTCTTTAGAGTAGGCTTTCTCAGTGGAGAGCATCCGTTGAGGCAGGGTTACCGTTTTGCCTGTGAATGCTTTTTCAGCTTCGACAGCATGTAGATATGGATGGTCGGGATGCCGTTTTTCCAATTCTGCCAGAAAAACCGAATCATAAACCTTATCAGAAATAAGCGGTTCACCGCTTCGATACAAGGTGTTGCAGATCTGCAAGAATGCCAGCAGTTCGTCATCCGCTAAGTCGCTAGCTTGAGATTGTCTGGCAATGTCTTCTATTCTTGCTGGATTTGCGCTGAGTGTTCCTGGTTTAGCGTTAGTGAGGATGTCCAGTTGGCTGCTGCTAAGCATAATATAGTTATAGGCTTTGCCTGATGGCCTGGATAGTTTCTTCGGTCAATGGTTGCCGTTGGTGATCCCAGGCCACGCCATCCAGTTCTTTGGCGACGGTTTTGATGGTGTCGATAAAGTCATCGAACACAAGTTGGGCATCTTCCAAATCCCGGTGCTGGAGATAAAACAAAATGCCAGGGCAGTAAAACGATCCTAGGTCTATCCCTTCGGGGAACGTGCCGGGTTCGACCATACAGGCAACGCCGTAATCAACATCGCCATTTTTGTTGATGCGTTCGTATACCTTCAAATCGCCATATTCAAGGTCAACCATTCCGAACGCAAGCACAAGGTCAACGCCATTAAAGCCTTGGTCATCGTTGGCTACAATACCAAACTGGATAATGTCGGGAATGACAATCCGTGTGTCGGATTCCATGTCATCATCATCGAAGGAGTCATTGAATTCGGTATCCCAACCCGAATCATCTTCGCTATCTAAGGTATGCCTTGCCGACCCTAAAGGAACGATGTCAAATTCATCACGTTCTGTGTGTAGCTTTAGCGAATCATCTATAGCGCCGGAAGAGCCGATAACCTGTTCATTCTCAAGAGTATCTTGATCATCTAAAGCCCTTCGGTTTTTTATGAAGCTCCACAAAATCATGCCGATAATGACCAGCAAGCCAGTGGCTATGATGACTATTCTTAAGAGTTCTTTATCCATTAGTGTTCTGCCAGACTAACTGCTTCATCAATATCAACCGCCACCATCCGGGATACGCCCGGCTCTTTCATGGTGACACCCGCGAGCTGCTTTGCAATTTCCATAGTGACTTTATTATGGGAAATATACAAGAATTGCACAGATTCTGACATATCTTCTACCATTTGTGAAAATCTTCCCACATTTGCATCATCAAGCGGTGCATCGACCTCATCAAGCAGACAAAACGGCGCTGGATTTAGCTCAAAAATCGAGAACACCAGCGCGACTGCGGTTAATGCTTTTTCACCACCTGATAGCAAATGGATGGAGCTGTTACGCTTGCCGGGAGGCCTGGCAATAATGTTTACGCCAGATTCCAGCAGGTCATCTTCGGTTAATTGCAGATACGCTTGCCCACCACCAAACAATTTAGGAAATTTTTCTTGCAGCCCCGTATTAATTTTATCGAAAGTCTCTTGAAAACGCAGCTTGCTTTCTTTATCAATTTTGCTGATGGCTTGATCCAAGGTGTTCAGGGCTTCCGTCAGATCGGCATGTTGTTCATTGAGAAAGTTCATCCGTTCGGATTGAGCCTGGAATTCTTCGATAGCGGTCAGGTTTATCGTCCCCAAGCGTTCGATTTGGCCAGTCAGGTCGTCAACCTTGCGTTTCCAGATAGGTTCTTGGGCATCTTCAGGTAGGGTTTTCAGTACATCTTCGGCATTGGCATCAACTTCTTTAAGCTGCTCGTTGACAGTTTGCTGGCGGACAGTGCTTTCTTGCAGTTCCATACGCAGTGCATACAAGCTTTCCTTTTGCTTTTCCAAATCTCTTTCGGTACGGGTTTGTTGTTCGGATAATCCAGTAATTTCCGCTTCAATTACTTCCAATGATAGCCTTTGGGTTTTTAACTGCGCTTCTAGCTGTTGCTTGTTGATGGAAAGCAGCTCTAACTGCTTTTTTTCACCATCAATGGGGGCAAGCGTTTGTTGTAATTTGTCTTTGAGTTCGGCAATCCTGTTTAAGGCTTGTTGCTGTTGCTGTTGTAGGCGTTCGATTTGTTTGCTGGTCAACGTCTCGGATGAGCGCAGCGATTCGAGCTTTGCCTTGATGCTGAAAACTTGTTGTTTGGCTTCATTGGCGGATTGTTCGGAATGATGTAACTGGTTTTGTAACTCATGGTTCACGCTTTCCAGGTTTTGCCGGTTATCTTCCTGGTGCATACTTATGGTTTCCGCTTCGCTTAGCAATGATTTTACTGAGGCCAATTTTTCAGCATTTTCAGATAATTCTTCAATAAGTTGGCTTTTTTCATTGTTGATGTGTTCTAACCGGCGTTGTTGCTGTTCAAGACGAGCTGACAATGCGCTGGCTTCTGCCTGTTTCTGGGAGAGTTCTGTACCTAATATTGTATGCTGCTGTTGAATGGCTTCGCGGTTGGCTTCCACTTCTTTCAGGCGTTGTTCAGCGGTTTGTAACTGATCTTCAAGCGTTTCGATAGCGAGGTGCAAATCTTCCTGCCGTTGCTTGAGTGAACGTAATTCTTTTTCCCGTTGTAATACGCCGGATTTGCTGTCTTTGGTGTTCTTGATACTAATCCAACCTGGGCCAAACCATGCGCCATCCTGGGTGATGACTGATTCATAAGATTTAAGCTGCAACGATAAGTTTCTTGCCGCTTCAATATTATCAGCACAATAAATGCCAGAGAGCAGGGGGCTTAAATTCCACTGGGCACTAACTTTATCTACCAAGCGAATTTGTGGGCCTGATGCTTCAACGGAAACCTTGGCATCTGTTTCAAATAAAGTTATCGAACTGTCGTGAAGTTGATGAAGTTCGGATATAAACGGGCTGGCGCTATCTGTGCATATGGCTTCAAGATTGCTGCCCAGGACGGTTTCAACCGCATTTTCCCAGCCAGGTGCGACTTCGAGGAATTCAGCTAATCGTTTGTTATTTGCTAACCCCATCTGGCCTAGCCACACGCCTAGCTTCTTGTTGTCCTTGCCCATCGCATGTTGCTGCAACAATTCCAGGGAGGTGATTTTGCCTTTCACATGTTGGATTTCAGAGCGATGGGTATGCAATTCATTCTGTGATTGCTTTACCTGCTCGCGTAAGTCTTGGATTTGTTGCCGATGTTGTTCAAGTTGTCCGTGGAGATCGGCACGTTGAGTTTCCAGGATGTCGATGGTTTCAGCCAGTGCTTCAATGTCACTGTGGAATTCACTTGCTGAGAGTTCACTGCTTTCAGCGTGCAATTTGTCCATACGGCTTTGCAACTGCTGGTTCAGGCTATCCAATTGGGTGATTTTCACGCGTTGAATTTCTGCCTGTTCCCTGAATTTAGAGCTTTCCGTACGGTAAGTTTCCCATTGCTCTTGCCAGGTGTTTTTTTGCTGTTGATATTCCCGATATAACTGTGTGGTTTCCTGTTCGTGGTCTTCGGATGTTTCTAACGCGGCTTCTGCTTCCAAAATAGCTTGTTTTATAGATTCCAAAGCCAGCAAGTCAGTTTCTATTTCATTGTGGGATGTATCCGCCTGCTCTTGAGAACGCTTGATTTCCAGCAAGGCTTGCTCATGGCTGGTTTCAGTGTATTTGATTGTTTGCTCAAGGCTGCTGACTTCCGCAACTGACGTATAATAATCGGCCTGAACTTTGTCTAAATGCTGCTGCTGGGTTTTGTAAGCCCCACGTTTAGTCTCGATTGTCGTGTTCAGGTCACGCAATTGCTCAAACAAACGGTTATGTTCCAGCGCCACCGCTTGCAGCTTGGCATCCATGTCTTGTGCGGCTTGGTGGTAGATATTCCAGCGCATCGCCAGCAATTCGAGCTTGAATTGGCGTTCTTGTTTTTTTAGTTCGGTATATTTTTCTGCTTTTTCCGCTTGTTTTTGCAAATGCTTGATTTGTTTATCGACTTCATCACGCAGATCATCCAGGCGTTCCAGGTTTTCCCTGGTATGCTTCATGCGAGTTTCGGTTTCGCTACGGCGTTCCTTGTATTTGGAGATGCCTGCCGCTTCTTCTATATGTACGCGCAAGTCTTCCGGTTTGGCTTCCACCATACGGGAAATCGTGCCTTGTTCGATGATCGCGTAGCTTCTGGAACCTAAACCTGTACCCAAAAATATATCGGTAATATCTTTACGCCGACAGCGTGCGCCGTTCAGCATATACAGGGATTGCCCATCACGGCTGACCTGACGTTTGATAGCGATACTGTTGTATTGGGCATACTCGCCACCAAGTTTGCCTTCGCTGTTATCAAACACTAGCTCAACCGAGGCGGTGCTAACCGGCTTACGGGTAGACGAGCCATTGAAGATAACATCTGCCATGCTGCCGCCACGTAAATGCTTGGCGGAGCTTTCGCCCATCACCCAACGGATCGCGTCGATGATGTTGGATTTACCGCAACCATTGGGGCCGACAATAGCTGTCAGATTGCCATGTATGGGGATAACCGTTGGATCAACAAAGGACTTAAAGCCTGAAAGTTTGATTTTTTCCAGTTTCATTATTACTGGTAGAATAGTCCGTTAACTGATTTAAGTAACGCGGTATTAT
>JABFSV010000407.1 GCA_013140405.1 Methyloglobulus sp.
ATTCTATGGCTTCCTTGGCATAAGGGTCGTCACTGGCAACTAAGGTGCGCATGTCATTGGATATGCCGGATATACCCAGTAAACCGGATTCATAATAGAGAAGATGTTCCAGAGCGCGTGCATCCATACCGTGATGATCCATGAGGTATAGCAACACAGCGGGATCAATAGTGCCGCAACGGGTACCCATGACTAGGCCGTCCAGAGGAGAAAACCCCATCGTCGTAGCAACGCTGCGACCCTTATGGATTGCACAAAGGCTGGCACCATTACCTAAATGGGCGACGATAATTCTTGCCCTTTCAAGTGTGGGATCAAGAATAGGCAATACGGAGGTTATATATTCGTAAGACAAGCCGTGAAATCCATACCTGCGTATCCCTTCGTCGAAAAAGTGCCTAGGAAGTGCAAATCGTTTTGTGACTTCGGACTGTGTGCAGTGGAAAGCCGTATCAAAACAGGCCACTTGCGGTAAGGTTGGCATGATTTCCTGAAGCACCCGAATCGCCGCCAGGTTGTGAGGTTGATGCAACGGTGCTAAAGGAATGAGTTTTTCCAGATCGTTTAACACTTTTGTATCGATCAGGACTGGTTCGGCATAATGTTGTCCACCATGAACGACGCGATGTCCTACAGCCAGCAGTTCCCCTTCTGCCATATACTCCAATAACCAAGCATAGATAATGCTTATTGTGGCTTTATGATCGGCCACCTCGTTGCTAGGAAGCATGTTATCAACCAATACTACGCCTTGCTGGTTTGTAACCGTAAAATTAGGTTGGTTGCCGATACCATCAATTTGCCCGTTTGCATCAGCAATAAGCTTGGATGATGAATCCAGTCGATAAATAGCGAACTTGATGCTGGATGAACCGGTGTTAATAACGACTAGGAATTTATTCATAGAAAGGTATTAGGTAGCACTTTCTTGCACAATCCATAGTTAAATCATGTGCCTGCACGTTGGCGTAACTCACTTGGCATATAGTTTCGGTCACCCAGGACTTCCAGCATTGGTCCATGGACATCGAACTTAATAATACTTACTGAGGCAGCAGGTGCGTCAATACGATCCCGATAGCGGCCAAGATCAATGCCCATCAGGCTGCACAGGATTATTCTAATCGTTGCCTTATGGGACACCACTAAAACGTTGCCATCCTTATGGCTGGATTCGATTTCGGCAACGACTGGAAGTGCGCGGCTAGCAACTTGAACGGCGGTTTCACCATTGGTTGGTGGATTCCAGGCCGGTTCAGTCAACCAGCGGATATAATCTTGTCCATAATGTTGTTTAACGTCTTCTTGTTCCCAGTCTTCCCAGTCGCCGTAAGCGATTTCTCGGAGTCCATCTTTGATCTGCATTGGTATACCTAACGCATCGCATAACGGCTTGGCCGTGGCAATCGTCCTTTTCATGGGACTGACATAAATGCCAGCCCAAGATATTGAACGATACGCTTCAGCGAACGCCTGAGCCATTTGAGTACCTTCAGGTGTCAATTCAGGATCAATAGCGCCGCAAAAAGCACCGTGTTTACTGTATTCAGTCTCACCATGACGGAGAAAATAAATTTTTAGGCTCATAATAATTAACATGGCTATTAACAACCCACAGGTTGCAGCAAAACTGGTTGGTGAGTGGCGCACAGTTTCAGCAAACGATTAGGGATTTGGTTTTCCCAGAAGCGTCGGTTCAGGCGATAACAATACTCGTCCAAGTACTCCTGCACGTAGCGGCCCGATATACCGTGGTAGGTGCCAAGCACATAGCTTTTGAAATTGCTGATGACCACATGTACCCACGGCAACCATTCATCAACCAATTCAGGCGGGGTCACTTTGGCGACATGGTGGTGGCCTTCGGCAAGCACCCTAAGCGCGGCGAAGGCATCCGTATGCAAGGTTTGCCCTGGCGCAATGGCTTCTTCGGCAAAGGCCTTGACGCTATCTTGATCTACCCGGCCAACCACTTTCATGGCGACAACCCCCGGCCTCCCGTCATTGTGTCCGCACGCGGCCAGGATGGCCGTCTTGCCGCCAGCCCCGCGCTTGCCGCCGACGAAGGCGTCGTCCACAGTTCGACGGTGCCTTCCAGCCGGTACAGGCGGTTCTGGTCGCCCATCGCAACCCGCAGTTTCCACAGCATCCGGTGGGCGGTGATCCAGGAAACGCCGACCAGCTTGGTCAACCGCAAGGCCGAAATGCTGCCCTTGTCGGTGGACATCCAGTAGATGCACCAAAACCACTTGGCCAAGGGCAGCTTGGTGTTGTGGAAGACCGTGCCCGCCGTCACTGAGGTGTGATGGTGGTATCCGGCGCATTCATAAACATGGCGGGTTTGCAGCAGCCAGCCTTTCCGGTGCCCGCAGCGCCCACAAACAAAACCATCCGGCCACCTTAGTTTAATCAGGGCTTGAAGGCAGTGCTGTTCACCCGAAAAGTGTTGTTGCCACTCCCAAAAACTCGCGGTTTCTGCTTGCATGGCGGCTCTCCAGGTAATCAATTTAGGAGTTGGATTTGGTAACCTGTGGTAAGTTCATAGCCATGTTTAATAATTTGATTACCTCTAGCGGGTTTCAAATGGTTTAAGACAACATATTGCACTTGAATATACACAAAACGCGCCAGGCATCGTCTTAAACTCGTGTATAATCAGCTGTTAAAGTCATATATTCCCTGTTTTTCAGCTATGTACAAATATGATGGTTTGGTTATTTACCAAAACCATGACGATGAAGGTGTCCTTGAGGTTGTCGAAGAAAAAGGCATCCGGTCGCTGCATTTTGGCTCAAGCTCCCGGCAAAGCAGCTTATCCCTCCATGATCCTGAAAGTCTCCAACTGCCTTATACACGGGCGATGACCAGTTGGCTGTTGTTCAAAGAGACGGTGGATGATGCATTAATCATCGGCTTGGGCGGCGGCTCATTAGCTAGATACTTGCTGCACCATTTCCCAGAATGTCGCCTAAGGGCTGTTGAGTACCGGGCAAGCGTGGTTAAAATTGCCCGTAGTCACTTTGGCTTGCCGTTGGATTCACGGTTAAAAGTTATTATTGACGATGCAGGAAGTTATGTCCCGCAACACGCGCAGGCATGCAGTGACCAGTATAGCTTGATCTTGGTTGATGCGTTTGACTTTGAAGGTATGGCACAGTCTATTGCCTCTATCGCTTTTTTTGATGCTTGCAAGACCTTGTTGAAACCGGACGGTTTATTAGTCATCAACCTGTGGGGAACGGAATCACAGTTATTTAGCTCATGTTTGCATTGGCTGGAACAGGTTTTTAACGACAAAGTGTTGGTTTTACCTGTCCGTAACCGTGGAAACATGATCGCCATCGCGTTTAATCAGGGCATTCCCCAATTCGACATGAAGATTCTCAAAAAACGTGCGATTGAACTCGAACAACAATACCAAATCGAATTCCCAAAACTTTTGAAAGACATTAATAAGCATAATTCTTACTCCATCCATTCAGTTATAACCAAATGATGTCCCCAGATACACAAACCGCACCTAATCTTTTTAGCTACCGCAAATACTGGGCGCAGCGATTTGGCGTAGCGCCTGTTTTGCCCATGAGCCGAAACGAAATGGACGAACTGGGCTGGGATACTTGCGATGTTATCCTGGTGACGGGCGATGCTTACATCGACCACCCTAGCTTTGGTATGGCTTTAATCGGACGGTTGCTGGAAGCGCAAGGCTTTAGGGTGGGCATTATTTCCCAGCCCGATTGGACGAGCGCCAAGGCATTCGCCAAACTGGGCCGCCCCAACTTGTTTTTCGGCGTGACGGGCGGCAATATGGATTCGATGGTCAACCGTTATACGTCCGACAAAAAAATCCGCTCGAACGATGCCTATACGCCCAATGGTGCGTCAGGTAAACGGCCCGACCGGGCGGTTAATGTGTACTCGCACCGTTGCCGTGAAGCATTCAAGGATGTGCCGATTATCATCGGCGGCATAGAAGCCAGCTTAAGGCGTATCGCGCATTATGATTACTGGTCTGATAAGGTCCGCAAATCCGTGTTGCTGGATTCCAAAGCCGACTTGTTAGTTTATGGCAATGCCGAACGGCAGGTTGTAGAAATCGCCCATCGCTTGGCAAACGGCGAAGCCATTTCCGAGCTGACGGGCATTCGTGGGACAGTCCATTTTGTAAAACAAATCCCGAAAGGCTGGACGGTCAAAGATTCCACTTCGCTCGATAAGCCCGGTGCGCTTTCGCCCATCGCCGATCCTTATCAAATGGAATCTGATTGTGACAAGAAACCGGAAAGCCTGTCAGCCAATGAGAATATCATCCGCTTTGACAGGCATTTGTTGGCAAAAGCGCAACGGGCCTTAACAGTGATCCGTTTGCCCGCTTATGAAGCAGTTGCCGACGATGCTATCCTGTATGCCCATGCGTCCAGAGTGATGCACGGCGAGACCAATCCCGGCAACGCCCGTCCGTTAATCCAGCAACATGGCACACGGCAGATTTGGGTCAATCCGCCGCCTATCCCATTGACCACGAAAGAAATGGATGGCGTGTACGATTTGCCTTATTCGCGCGTTCCGCATAAAGATTACGGTAATGCCAATGTGCCTGCGTTTGAAATGATCCAACATTCTGTCAACATCATGCGCGGTTGTTTTGGCGGTTGTACGTTCTGCTCGATTACCGAACATGAAGGGCGCATCATCCAAAGCCGTTCTGAAGATTCCATCATCAAGGAAATTGAAGCCATCCGCGACACCTCGCCCAATTTCACCGGCCATATTTCCGACCTCGGTGGCCCTACAGCCAATATGTACCGACTGGCTTGCAAAGACCCTAAAATTGAATCCGCTTGTCGTTTGCCATCGTGTGTTTTCCCTGGCATTTGTCCCAATCTCAATACCGACCACAGTTCGCTTATCAAGTTGTATAAACGTGCCAGGGCGTTGCCAGGGATCAAAAAAATCTTTATCGCATCGGGTTTGCGTTACGACCTCGCCGTCACCTCGCCCGAATATGTCAAGGAATTGGTCACGCACCACGTCGGCGGCTACCTCAAGATTGCACCGGAACACACCGAACAAGGCCCTTTGTCGAAGATGATGAAACCGGGCATGGGAAGTTATGACCGCTTTAAGGAGATGTTCGACAAGTATTCAAAAGAAGCCGGAAAGGAGCAGTACCTCATTCCCTATTTTATCGCCGCCCACCCTGGCACAACCGATAACGACATGTTGAACCTGGCGTTATGGCTAAAACGCAACGGTTTCAGGGCAGACCAGGTGCAAGCCTTTTTGCCTTCGCCCATGGCAATAGCCACCGCCATGTATCATTCTGGCAAAGATACCCTACGAAAAGTCAGCCGTAAGGCAGAAAGTATCGCCATTCCCAAAGGTGAAAAACAACGTCGCTTGCACAAAGCTTTTTTGCGTTATCACGATCCTAAAAACTGGTCGTTATTGCGTGTAGCCTTAAAGGATATGGGACGAAGCGACCTGATCGGCAATGGCAAACATCATTTGATCCCCACCTTTCAACCGAAAGGTTTTGAAGACGCTCCTGGAAAAACCCAGGCTTTTAAAACCAAATACACTGGATTTGATTATAAAACTGGAACCGTAAAAAAAGCCCCTCCAGGTAATTTTGTGAAAGGGAAAAAGTAAATTTTGTTCCGAAAAAAACTAGGCAAAGAAAAAATGTTGTGTATAATGTTGGGCTACGCTGGTGTAGCTCAGTTGGTAGAGCAGCTGATTTGTAATCAGCCGGTCGCGGGTTCGAGTCCCATCACCAGCTCCATATAAAACAAGCCCTTACGAGAAATCGAAGGGCTTTTTTATTTTCTTGGGTAACGCTGGGGTAACATTGCATGGAAAAATCCGGCGTTTCTGGGCAATGTCGCCTCCAAAAATAGGCCTCCATGAGGCACAAAAAAGCCGCATGGTTAGCGGCTTTAATGGTCTTTAGTCATGTTTAAATATTAGGTTTTTGTATTGCTCTCGTGAAATGCCTTAACTACGCTGTCGATGTCAGGAAGCTCTGAAAGCACCGAATTAATAATTCCATGCAATGTGCTTTTGGTGAACGAGTCAATCCGGTCAGCTTCAACAATTTCACCAAGCATCATGAGTACGCCTTGTGACCGTGCGGTCATCGAGCAAACCGTGTCAAACAAAGCATTTG
>JABFSV010000234.1 GCA_013140405.1 Methyloglobulus sp.
ACAAATCCATCGCAATCGGATCTTTTTCAGCCAGGAGCTTATCTGGCTCTTTTAACCACCGCGCCAACCATTTGCGGTCACGTCGATCAGTTACGCCTTGCAATCCAGGCCCCAACCCATCTTCTGCGCCTAAGCTATGACAAGACATGCATCTAAAACGATAGATATCTTCTGCTTTGCTCAATTTTGGCAATTGTTTTGCTTCACTGTAGCTAACACTGCTGTTTTTATAGGCTGACTTATTAGTGGATAACGTATAGCCAAGCAATCGAGCTAAAGTCTTAGGTTCGTCAAAAGGAGTTTTCTTCATCCATTGGCCTGTGCTTTCATTGCCAATAATAAAACTCACGCTGTGTTCATTTAGGTTTTTTTCCGCTACGTCTTCGCGGTAAAGACCCAGCTTTTTACGCAACAATGTTGTATCAGCTTTACGTCCGGTTAGAAAGCTCCAACCTGGATCCACCTTGAATCGTTCGGCGTATTCTTTAAGTACCTTGGGCGTATCATGATCGGGATCGATGCTAATGGAATAAAAAAATATATCCTTACCTAGCCGATCTCCCAATAAGGCCTTTACTCGTTTTAGGCTTGCCGTTTCAGCCGGACAAGTATCGCCGCAATGGGTATAAATAAAATTGATGGCAACCACCTTATCCTTAATAAGGTCGTCATAAAAGCGGACTTTCTGTCCATCTTGATTAATCAATTCTACATTCGGGAAATATTCTTTTCCCCAAGGGGAACCCTTGGGGGCAGCCCAGACAAGGCCACCTCCAAGAGAAAACATAACACCAAAAATTACTGCATAACAAAACCACTTACTCCAGCGAACATTAGCATTATGTATTTTCATCGTCCTTGATCCTTATGTCCGGCCAACTTTATTTAGGCAATATGAAATTTTTCTTCGCTGCCAAATCACCGATTTTATAGGTCGGCAATGTCACGCTAGGCGAATAAAACGCGCCTTCCCATCCCAATTCTGGTGTCGGTATCCCAGCGATTTGACCAGGATGTTGAGAATCCCATCTTAACAACATAGCCTTATCTTCATGCTGCGTATTATGGCAATGCTCTACATAAGTACCAGCAAATTCCCTAATGCGGATAGCAATATCGACCGTTAAAGTACTGTCAGGCAGAGGGCCTACCCGGTAGACATCCTTACGGGCATATTTTTCCCAAGGTGGTGGTGTTTTGCCGCCACGATAGAGCAATTGACCTTCTTCAAAATGGACATGTACCGGATGACTCCACCCGTTACCACCCTTTAAATGCCAGATTTCAACTTTACCCATTTCAGGCGCAGCCGATATTCTATGAGGGTCTGCTGATAATCCGATTCCACCATCCGTTTTGATTGTCCAAGGTTGGGTATCAGTACCATTAGAACGGCCAAATTCGAAAGTCCTTTGAACTGCGGCTTTCAATTCGTTAGCAGTCGGCTTGTTCAACGGAATCATCTGCTTTTTACCTTCTATATAATCGGCAGGATTCATGCTGTAATCCACCCCATTGTAAGGTTTAACCCGCAACTCAAGGAATTTACCTACACCTGGATCACCTAACTTACCATCGGGTATATACGTGCCATTTAAAACACTAGACAACGAAATGACACGAGCAGGCCCTTTTCCGTTTTCATGTTCCAAGATATTGACGAAATAGATTTTCTTGCCGACCATGTTTTTAAAATCGACAATAATATCGTAACGTTCGGCAATGCTTTGCTCAGGCAAGGCACCTTGGGCAGAGGCAGCATTTGGGAAAGCCACTGCGTGTTGCATGATGTTTCCATCGTTTGCAATCATGTGGTACGGAATTTTGTTGCCTAATTCATCCACAATTGCGATTTTGAAATACCGTGCGACACTACCGTTCAGGATACGGAAACGGTATTTACGCGCACGGACATCCATATAGGGTTTGTACACCCAGTTTACAGTGACGCGATCACCCAAGAAACCATCGGTATTGAAAATATTGAATTTCAACTGGCCATTGTTATCCCAGGCTTTATCAGCAACCACCAAGTTAACATCATAATCCCGGTTTCCCCAGTCCAAACTGGAGCCACTGGGTAAGCATAAGTTAGCGCTATTTGGGTTAGCATAATGACAACCATACCCAGGATTTACTTTACCAGAATTTGCAGATTCACCTGTCGTGGCCTCAGAAAAATCCACGGGTTCCCGTCCACGATCAATAGCGCTGTAGTAATTCATCATAGCTGCATTGCCCTTGTAGACATTTTGCGCGGTAAAGTCCAACATATGGTCATGAAACCAATGGGTACTCATGGTTTCATGCCAGTCGCCAGGAACGTGCGTAATACCACCATTATCATCAGGCGCACCTGTTTTGGGATCAGTAGCACCAGTGTTGATACTATCATGACCTGCCAACACCATCGGCCAATGATAATCATAGAACTGACCAGGGTAAAAATATGCATGAGCAAAACCGTCGCTTTCTGCCGGATTATGTCCATTATGCTCATGGGTACTGATGGTATGCATACCAAAGCCGTTGTTGGCGGCAACATCAATTGGCAAAGCATTGTAGTGACGGAATAAAATGGTTTCGCCATAACGCGCCATCAGCAACTTGGGCGGCAAGGTACCGTCAAATGTCCACACCGAGCTAGGATTCTGTGTGGGGAGATTCGGGTGCATTTTAATATCTATACCTGCCGTCGTATCGCCCGGCATGCAGTACAGTCCGCTTTCCGGTGTGCCACAATTACCATCATGATCTGGCGCAAACTCACCATTCTTGTATTCGTGGCGCTGGTATTTGTCACGTAAGCCGCCATTGGGACGCGCACCGGTCATTGCTGTTTGAAAATAGGCTTGCGAAGGAAACTCAGCATAACGCTGATGGGCAAACCAGGCTCCAGGTGGACGGCCTTCAATGACCGTATTAATTTCTGGTACCAAGCCGACACATTCCCTAACTTTTGCGTCCCAAGCATTAGGCAAAGACTCATTTGCTTCTTCTGAAGGCAAAGGATGAATATCTTCTTTTAGGAAATTATCCAACTCTGCGCCATTCGGCATGCTTTGACAATCTGCTACGCTTGGCAATGTAGAGGTAAGAGCCCCACTGTTACTATTGCTGTCGTCTGAAAAATGCTCAAGCCCGAATTCTTCAAACAGCAGCATCTTCGCAGTAAAGGCTGAAGCGCATTGCCCACTGATACACAATGGACTAGCCGTCATATCAGTCGGCACGTTAATCCCTGCCTGTACAAAACCCGAATTCATTAAACAGCCAGTAATTGCCGTAATGGCAATAGCTAGGCTCGACACTGGTTTGGAAGAAAGTGTCATACCAATATTAGCGTTATCCTTACATCGTTTAACAGCGTCGTCCATATCGCTGAAGTTGGTTTTCTTATTCATGTTAAATTCCTCTCTATGACGGTTTACTTATTTGCACTGGAGAGTTGGTCTAATGCAAACGTTGTTCTTTAAAAAATTCAGCTTTGATTAGTTGAACACGTACATTTCCATAAAATATAGACCTGGTACGTCTTAGCTTTTCACTTACCTATCAGTATTTTTCGACTTGCTTTGAAGCTGACCACACTGAATTCTGTCTTAGCCACTTAATCTTCTGGCATTTCAACAAGCTCAATCCCAATCAAGCAATACCTAACAAATTCGAGTCAATAAGTAATCTTTAACTGAATTACTAGCCGAATCCTTTAAAATCATCAGTATCGGCAAACTGATAACCTCATCATTTTTTGTAAGCCTATCTTCTTCTGGAAGGCTTTCAGTTGATCTAATAAACCGCCGAGAGCCAATAATATGACTCTCGGCGTTAACGCCTAGGACTGAACAAGGCTTTACCAACCTAATAACCAATCCATTTTTTGTACTTACAGCAGTATCACTTATCGACTAGCGAACAGACACACTGACATTTTGCCTAACCGTGCCAAGCGCAGAACGCAAACTGATTGTCGCTGAACATGCAGGGCCATTTTTGTTTACGTACTGCCAAGATCCCGCTGAAATAGTTAGAGTTGTTCCCAATCTGTTGCTGGTCAAGTCAGATGGAACCGTAGCAGTCCTATACAGTTGAACATTGTTATTGGCACTGATGCTACTGGTGCCACGCACGTCCCATTCACCAGATGTTGTACTTCTTACTTTGCATTGCGGGCCATTGAGAGTGATCGTTTCCGTAACAGCCGCATTGACTGTGACTTGTTGGACACAGTTTGCACTCAACCCTGCCTGATCAGTAGCAGTCCAGATGACCGTAGTTAAACCAAGCGGCAAAGTGCCAATCGGAGTACGGGTAACCACTGGCGTAGACGCATTGTCAGTCGCAACCAATTGTGGCAACGCTTGACCTTGGGTTAAGGTTACAGTTGTTGGGCAGCTACTAAATACGGGGGCAGTTTGGTCTGCAACGGTTACATTGAAGCTCGCACTACCTGAATTGCCAGCAACATCAGTCGCAGAACACGTTATCGTGTTGACTCCGATTGGAAGCGTCGCTCCAGAAGCTGGCAAACAACTTACTCCTGCTGCATTAACCCCAGAAAAAGCATCAAGAGCCGATGGTGTTATATAGGTAACCGCAGCTCCAGCAGAGCTTGTTGCTGCCCTAGTTGAAGCGGCAGGTACACCAGAAAAGGTTGGCGCAATACCGTCCACTCTTATCGTAGGTGTAACCACTGGCCCAGTTGTGCCTCCAGTGCTTGTCGCACTGCATGAGAACGTTTGCCCTGCCGTATTGCCCACTGAAGCCACATCGGTACAAGCAGGTGAGCTAATCGCTGATTCAGAATCAGTTACTGACCAAGTTACGCTAGGTGATGTTGCATACCATCCAGATAAACCGTTCGCTAACGCTGGTGCCACTTGAAAACTGACTAGCGGCGGCGTGTTATCAGCGAAATTGACCGTTACACTAAAGCTGGCATTTCTTCTATTCCCAGCGTTATCGTCAACTGAACAATTGACTGTTGTAGCACCCACGGGGAATACCGTACCTGAAGCAGGCAAACAACTTAGACTTCCTGCTTTGACCAATGAAAATGTATCAGTAGCCGTCGGCAATATGTAACTCACCGCAATTCCTGATGGGCTTGTTGCAGCCTGAATGATATTGGCTGGCACACCTGTCAATGTCGGCAAAGTATTGTCTACTTTGATATTGACTGTCTTACTGGTCGTTCCGCCAATACTAGTGGCACTGCATGTAATATTGCGACCTGTAGCGACTGTATTGGCCTGCAACGCAACTGGGGCGCAACCCGCAGTCGTAGCGGAAACAGTAGACTGTTGATCGGTGGTTGACCACGAAGTGCTCGGCCTTGTCAAATACCACCCTGACGCACTTGGTACAGCAGGCACTGAATTAAACACAACATCAGGCGGCGTTTGGTCTGCTACAGTGACTACGAAGCTGGCGCTAGTGCTGTTTCCTGCAACATCACTCACATTACAATTAACTGTAGTAGCGCCCATAGGGAAAGCCGTTCCAGAAGCTGGCAAACAACTGACCCCTGTTACACTAACACCAGAGAAGGTATCAGAGGCAGTCGGGGTTACGTAATTGACTACCGCACCAGTAGTGCTGGTTGCTTGTTGAGTGAATGCTGCTGGCACACCCGCAAAGACAGGTACACTAGAATCAACCTTCATGATTGGTGTAACAACAGGCGTTGATGTACCACCTGTACTGGTTGCCGAGCAAGATAATGTTGTGCCTGTAGTGGCTGTATTGGCTACCGCAAGAGTATCTACACAACCAGCTTTAGCCGTTACTGCTGACTGTGCATCGGCTACCGTCCAGGTTACACTGGGTGATGCCAAATACCAACCAGATGCAGTTGGTGCAGCAGGGACGACGGCAACGCTGACAACAGGCGGTGTTGTATCACCACCGATTGTCACCAACTGCGAACAAGTCGCTGCATTGCCGTTGGCATCGGTTGCAGTCCAAACCACAGTAGTGCTGCCATTAGGGAATATTGTAGGCCGATTGCTGGTGATAACAGGCGCTGTATCCAGGTTATCCTGGGCGACCGCTGCACCGATACTAGCTGGCTGTGTACCATTCGTGGTGACCGTTGAGGGACAGGTTATAGTCGGCTTTACGGTATCTGGTGTCAGCAGAAATGCGTGGTGTTCCACACGG
>JABFSV010000125.1 GCA_013140405.1 Methyloglobulus sp.
AGGTAATAAATTGCTTTTTCTTTAGCGGTATCTGGTCAACAACTTTCAGCACCTCATCTAGCGGATACTTTTTATTAAGGGGAATCAGTTCATTCCGCTTTTCTTCAAAGGGTGAATGAAGCGACAAAGCAAGGTTTACGCCAGGAATTTCCTGGCTCCATCGTTTAAGTCCAGGAATATAACCTGCCGTTGAAATAGTTATTTTTTGAAAACCTATTGAAGTGCCGTGTTGTGATAAAAAGATTTCACACGCTTTTTTGACGGCATCAAAATTATGTAAAGGTTCGCCTTGCCCCATAAAAACAATATTTAAAATCCGCTCTTCTCCAGACCTATTTTGCGCTAACCAACGCCAAGCCTGGAGAAACTGGCCAACAATTTCACTGGTAGTCAAATTCCTATTAAACCCTTGTTTTCCAGTGAAACAAAAAGAGCAATTCATCGCACAGCCTACTTGCGATGAAAGGCAAATAGAATATTTGTTATGGAACGGAATCAGGACGGTTTCAACTTTATGACCATCTTTAAACTTAAATAGAAATTTTACGCTTCTATCTTTGTTTGACTCTTGAACAGTATCAATTTCAGGAAGAGAAAAATCAAAATTATCTTGTAGAAAAGCCAATGAATCTTTTGCAATATTAGTCGTGCATTGCGCCTTTTCTTTCTTTTTATAATGCCAATTAAAAAGCACAGACGCTGCAGAGTCGTTTAAATCATTCTGGCGTAAAACCGTTTCTAAATCAGAAAAATTTAAATTGTAAAAGGATTGTTTCAAAAAATATCTCCAAGCAACCTCAATATTTAACAATAATCAATCGTTTGAAATAGAAGATTTGATTGAGCAATGATACGGAATCTATGGCTTGTATTGTGAACGTCAGTAATGACACAAGAGCAGACGATCTGAAACCGCACGAGCGGCAAACTGTGTATATGCCTAACTCAACTCTCCAGCAGAGCTTCTCTAACGTTCAGTGTGTAGATTCAATCTGCCCATCCACAATCCTGATCCTCCTTGGCGCTCGATTACCCAAAACTTGATCGTGGGTAATCATCACCAACGTAACGCCTTTTTGGTTAAGGTTTTCCAATAACGCCATAATTTCCAGGCCGGATTTGCTGTCGAGGTTTCCGGTGGGTTCATCAGCCAAGACGACTTCAGGCCGCATGATCATGGCACGGGCTATCGCCACCCGTTGCAGTTGTCCGCCGGATAGTTGATTGGGTTTATGGTGGGTGCGATCCGCCAAACTGACGGCGGCTAACGCCTCCTGCACCCGTTGTTGGCGTTCCTTTTTGTTAATGCCCGCCAATATCATGGGCATTTCCACGTTTTCGGCGGCAGTCAGGCGGGGAATCACGTGAAAAAACTGGAATACAAAACCAATGTTTTCCCGACGTATTTGTGCTAATTCATCATCACTACGTTGAATCACATCCAGGTTGTTCAATACATAACGCCCCGAAGTAGGCCGATCAAGCAGGGCGATAATGTTTAATAAGGTAGATTTACCGGAACCCGACGGCCCCATGATGGATACGTATTCGCCTTTGTTAATGATAAGGTTAACATCGTTTAAGGCATGAACTGACTGCTCACCGACTTGAAAAATACGGTGGATATGCTCCAACTGGATCACGGCTTTTCCTTTACATAAGCGCCTGCTACCACGCCATCTTGACCGATGGATTTAACGATTTTGTCGCCAACAGCCAGACCAGATAAGACTTCTACGGTATTCCAGTTGGTTAATCCAGGTTTGAAAGAACGCTCTTCCAACAAGCCATCCTCTTTAATCAGCAACACCCTATTATTTTCCATGATGGCTTCCGCCGGAATCCTGATAGCTTGCGGCTTGCTGGTCAGCAGGACTTCGATATCGGCGCTATAACCGGGCAACAGCTCGTTAAGGTCTTTCGGGTCAGTCAGTTTAACTTCCACCTCGACGGTACGTGCCTGTTTTTCTTTTTCCAGCACATAGGGTGCAATTCGGGACACTGTACCGGAACAGCGTTTTTCCGCGAAGGCATCCAGCGAGACGCAAGCAGTCATGCCTGCTTTTATCTGCGGCGCATCGACTTCGTCAATCGGTGCAGATACATACAAGCAACTGACATCCATAAGATCAATCGCTGGCAGGGTTGGAATACCTGGGGGCGAAGGGGTCACGTATTCGCCGAGTTCAGCATTAATTTCAGCTACTGTGCCGTCAAAAGGGGCAATAAGGAGGGTGCGCTCAACCGCCGCTTGCGCCGCTTCCAGGCTTCTCTCGCTTACGGTAATATTTTCCCGCGCAGCATTGCAGCCCGCTTGTTTAGATTTGGCGGCAGATACTTTGCTGTCTACCGCTTCTTCAGACACGATATGGTTATTTTTGAATAACTTGGAAATGCGATATGCTTCCCGATCCGCATTTGCGCCCAGTTGGCAAGCCTGTTCTGCGGTCGCTTTATTTGCCTTGATTTGCGCTTCTTGCAGCTTGACTTGGTCTTTTAGATCGTCATTCCATACTTCCAGCAGCAACTGGTTTTGCTTAACCTGGTCGCCTTCTTTCACATGCAGCTTCGCTACCTGGCCACCAGTAGCCGGAGCAAGAAACGCCCGCCGACATGCCTTAACCGTCCCCACCCGCGTATTAGACACGGTTGATTTTACTTCCCCTTTTTCGACGGTATAAACTTCAACCTCGATAGGCTTTGGCTGTTTCTTGTAAAAATAACCCGCAGTAAGTCCAGCAAGGATGACGGCGATTATCAGGTAACGTTTTCTCATTTGCACAATCCAAAGTGGCAAGTAACGATGATTATAATGGCTATCGGTATAATTTTGATTGGAATCACAATCCCTGGCTTCAATACACTTATGTGACCGAGAATTTAGCCCGGCATGACGAGCTTATAGTTTAGGAATCTCTGAACAAGTTGATTCCTTTCATGGTTCGACAAGCTCACCACGAACGGAATCAACCACTTACCGTTCGTCCTGAGCTTGTCGAAGGACTTATTCAGAGATTACTTTATTCTGATAAAATTAATCACCTAATTACAAAACACTTAGCAATATGCACAATTCTCAAGATTTTAAAACCGCAGCAACTGCACTCTGCAATGCCGGACGGTTTATCGACAGCAAGGGCTGGGTACCGGCGACCAGCGGGAATTTTTCTGCCCGTTTGGCGGACGGCACGATTGCGATTACCACATCGGGCAAGCACAAAGGCAATTTGCAAGTCGATGATATTATGTTGATTGATGCCGATGCCAACTCGCTGGATGGCAAGAAACCGTCGGCAGAAACGGGATTACATACAGCTTTGTACAAGCGTTTCCCCGATGTCCATGCCATTTTGCACCCGCATTCGATCAATGCAATACTGGTTTCAAGGCTTTTTGATGATGCAATCGTGCTGGAAAATTACGAGTTATCGAAAGCATTACATGGCATTACGACACACGAAACCCGCATTGTGATACCGATTTTTGCCAACGACCAGGATATTCCGCGTTTATCCCGTGTTGTCGATGATTATCTGGATACCGTAACGGACTGTTACGGTTACATCATCGCTGGGCATGGCTTTTATACTTGGGGAGCATCCATTGCGGAAGCCCTGCGCCATCTTGAAGCGCTGGATTATTTATTTGATTGTGAACTGCGACTGCACGGAACCAGAAAACCATGAGTGTGTTAACCATTTATCCCGACAGTTATTCCGGTAATCAGCCAAAGCAAATCAAGCGTTATACCGATTTTTCCGATATAGAACGTGAACTTGCAGGGATTGATGTCAAGTTTGAACGCTGGACTGCCAACCGTGAGCTGACGTCTGATGACGACCAGGCAACCATCATTGCGGCTTATCAGGAGTCCATTGATAAACTTAAACAGCTTTACGGTTTTCAATCCGTGGATGTGATCAATCTAAGTCCAGATAATCCCGACAAAGCCGTATTTCGGCAAAAATTCCTGGCTGAACACACCCACGATGATTTTGAAGTACGTTTTTTTATCGACGGCTGTGGGCTGTTTTATCTGCATGTTGGCGATAGGGTTTATGCGGCCTTATGTGAAAAAGGTGACCTTATTAGTGTTCCCGCCAATACCACGCACTGGTTTGATATGGGGGAGAATCCCAGCTTCAAAGTAATTCGCCTGTTTACCACACCGGAAGGCTGGGTAGCCAAATTCACGGGTAGCGACATCGCCAAAGCCTTTCCCACATTCGATGAAACCTTGGCAGAACTGCAATGATTAAAGCCATCGTCACCGACATTGAAGGCACAACTTCGTCACTGTCTTTCGTCAAGGATGTGCTGTTTCCATACGCCCGTGCGAAACTGCCTGAGTTTGTTAGGCAACATCGGGGCGAACCGCATATCAAACAACTGCTTGCTGATACTTGCACCGAAGTTGAGATCGGGCTGGATATTGAGGATGCCATTACCCAACTTATTGAATGGATAGACCAAGACAAGAAAATCACACCGTTAAAAGCCTTGCAAGGCTTGATATGGGAAGCGGGTTACAAACAAGGTGATTTTAAAGGCCATCTATACCAGGATGCGATAGATAACCTTAAGATTTGGAATAATAGAGGCATTTCACTGTATGTCTATTCTTCCGGCTCGGTTTTGGCGCAAAAACTGCTTTTTGGGCATACCGATTCTGGCGATTTAAGGCCGTTATTTTCCGGCTATTTCGACACCACAATTGGTGGCAAAAAAGAGGCCGATTCTTACCGTAAGATCGCCGAAGAAATTGGGTTTGCTGCCAATAACATCTTGTTCCTCTCCGACATTAAAGAAGAGCTGGATGCAGCAAAAACAGTTGGTTTTCAAACCATCTGGCTGACCCGCGACCATGAACCTGATGTCCATGCAGAACATCCCCAAGTCGGCAGTTTTGACGACATTTCGCTGGATTAAAAGAAAACGATGAATTACTGGTTAATGAAATCTGAGCCTGAATCATTCAGCATCGACGACTTAAAAAACAGGCCAAATCAAACTGAGCATTGGGATGGGGTTCGCAATTATCAGGCACGTAATATGATGCGCGATGAAATGAAGCTGGGCGACCAAGTGTTTTTTTATCATTCCAACTGCGCCGAACCTGGAATCGTCGGGATTATGGAAGTGATTAGGGAAGGCTACCCTGATTTCCTTGCTTTCGACCCCAAAAGTAACCCAGAAAAACCCACCTGGATGATGGTGGATGTCAAATATGTCAGGACATTATCACGCACCATCACATTGACCGAACTCAAGCAAAAACAGGAACTTTCTGACCTGGCATTAGTAAGACGCGGTAACCGTTTGTCCATCATGCCAGTCAGCAAGCAGCAGTGGGATTTTATTTTGTCACAGGAATAACCCGACCTTTGCCCTTGTCCTTGCTGAGACGCTACGTTATTTATCTTGCAGTAAAGGGCTAACAGTTTCCAGTAGTTGCTCACGGGTCAATTCGCCCATGTGGCTTTTGACGACTAGCCCTTTTTTGTTGACTATCACCGTAAATGGTAGGGTGTTGACGATATTGCCTAAATCATGAGCAATCTTCGTGCCTTGGTCTTCCCCCAGCAATATAGGGTAGGTGATTTTTTTGCTGGCGATGAATTCCTTAACGGGTTCGGCATCATCTATTGCAATGCCAATAAATTGCAGACCTTTTCCAGAAAGCTCGTTGTGCATGGCCTCGAATTCGGGCATTTCTTTTAGGCAAGGTGGACACCAAGTCGCCCAAAAATTGATGACCAAGACTTTTCCCTGCCATTCTTTAATACTGTGTTGCTTGCCAGACAAGTCAGGTAAGCTGAATTCAGGTAGTGCACTCTGATTTTCTTGGCTAGTTTTGGCAAGCGGCGATGATAACAGCCCCCGCACACTCAAACCGCCTACAAAAGCAATGACGGCAACAGCAACAATAAGGACGGATCGTTTCATGATTTCACCTGCCGTAAAGTCTTGATAAAGGTAAGCGCATCTTGATAGCCGATGACGCGTAAGGATTTGGTTTCTTGTTCATTGCCATTAAAAAACAGGATGGCAGGCGGGCCAATCAAAT
>JABFSV010000527.1 GCA_013140405.1 Methyloglobulus sp.
TACTGACTTAAAAGCGGACGGTCAACTCACCCCCGTTAAACGGTCTAGCAAGGGCTGTCGTTAAAAAAGCCCAGGGATTATGGTCGTTGCTTAGTATGTTGTCTGTTTAGATATGTGCAAGCGTCTTGATTTGCGTTTTTGGCGCCATCGAATAAATCCAGTGACATAAAGTAAAATTGGCATCAAACCCAGAAATAAAATTAAAATCCGTCCCGTTAAACCAAAAGCCTGACCAGTATGCAATGGGAACAACCAACCCAGAAAATGATCTCCCGCAGTGGCATTGTTCGGCCCGTAAAGCTGCAATATTTTCCCGCTGTACTGGTCGATAATGACTTCGCCATCCCATACTGAATCCGATTTTAATGTTATTGAATAAACACCCTGTTCATCCCCAGGAAAAGCAAGAGATATTGGATAACTTTGGGGTATGTTTGCCGATGCTATCTTTAATGCCTGTTCCGCACTGATCACTTTTTTTCCTGGGGTTAGTTGGGAAGATGTTGCGCCAGTTGTTAGACGGGTAACGGGGGACAGGTTATTAATGCCCTGGTCAATCCATTCCGTCCACGGGCTGTACATATGTATCCCGGTAAATAGGCTTACCAACAATAAAAACCCTGCAAAGACACCAAAAACTTTATGGAGATCGTAGTTAAACCGCTCTCGGCTGGAACGCCGCTTAATTGTTAATGCTGTTAGCCATCGTCGATTGCGCGGCCACCATAAATAAACACCTATGAGCATCGAACAAGCAATAAAAACGCTCCCAAAACTGATCAAATTATTCCCTAGCCAAAAGCCTGGGAAATTGAGCAATAACGACGTATGTATCCGGATGGCAACACCCATCAAAGGGCCGTCCAACGGCCTTAATTGACTGTCGTAAAACCGGGAACCCGTCACCAGGCCGTTACAGGGTTCAACAAACACTATATAGCGGTCATCCCAATCTGTGCCTGGAGCGGGAACTTCGTAAGCCGCCGTAAAAACTGGCCGTTCAGGGTTGGGGAAGGTCAACAGACGGAGTTTCCCCTTGTCCGGTGCATGGGTTTGTGCCGCAGCCACAATGTCGTCCAGCGGTCGATATAGGCTTAAGGCACACCCTGTTGTGGTTCTGAAGAGATCAGGATTTAACAGCGCATCAAGTGGTTGCCAAAACACGATCAGACTGCCGGTCAAGCCTATGATGGCAAACATTGCTCCTAATGTCAGGCCAAGGTATCGATGTACTTTCAACCAAACTTTGCGCAGGGTTATTATTCTTTTTTCTGCTTGCATAGCTGTTGCACATATCCATAAATGAAAATACCTGACAATCAATGCGTTTGACCTTAGGCGTAAGCACGCATAACACGTCTTTTAATCTAAAACTCAACCTGAATAGACCCCAGAAATGTCCGAGGCGATGCCGGTATAGCATAACCGCTACCGCCACCAGTTGAGAAATAGTCCTTATCCAAAAGGTTCTGCACGTTGAATTGGGCGCTTACCGTACTCAAACCAACCTTTTTAGAATACTTGAGCATGGCATCCAGCCGGACATAACCCGGCAGGTCATAAGTGTTTTCATTATTGCCGGCCCGTTTCCCCACGACATAAACACCTAAACCGCTGCTGAATCCGGTTGCGCCCAAGTTCGAGAAGTCATATGTCCCCCAGAAGCTCCCCGCATGACGTGGGACAGCCGCCAAACGCTTACCCGTATTGCCCAGGCCGCCGCTATCGTCGCGGTCGTTTGTGGTTACGGCATCGGTGAGCGAATAGGTGGCAATTAAGCGAAAATCTGGCGTGACTTGGCCTGCAACATCTAGCTCAATGCCTTGTGAACGGGCTTCGCCAACCAGATCGACAAAACCACGAGCGGCTAATAATTGATCTTTCACGGGGACTGACACGTTCGTTTTGGTTAACTCGTAAAAGGCCAAGGAAGCGTTCAAACGCTTGTCGAACCACTCGCCTTTAATGCCCGCTTCGTATTGCTGTGACAACACAGGGGCAGGTTTGCCGGTAAGGACCCGACCACTATTCGCCGCATTAAAACCTTCCGCATAACTTCCGTATAACGCTAACCAGGGTACTGGATGATATAAAAGACCATAGCGTTGACTGAATTCCCGGTCAATAACCTCTGGATCAGTACCTTGCTGCAAACTCGCCTCATCAAATCGACCGCCCAAAAGCAATTGCAGCTTATCCGTAATGGCAATCTGGTCTTGTAAATAGATACCCCACCAATCCTGTTTGGAATCGAATGGATCAAAGGGTGGCGGTAACTTAGAAGCATCAAAGCCAGCCATACCATATACGGGGTTAAAAAGGTTGAGCGGCGGCGTATTGTCCGGATCACCCGGAAGTGTAAATACCCCTGTCCTGGAATCGCCTACTTTCCGGTTAAAATAGTCGCCGCCGATTAAAAGCGTATGATCCAGCCAGGCAGTCTTAAATTTGCCGGTGATATTGATAGTGCTGAAATAAGTATCGCGGACGCTGTCTGGAAAATTAAAATAACCTCGTTGCAGGACACCATAAGTCGGGCTGTTCGGGTTTTCATCCAATGGCCCGGCTGGAAAGATTTGAAAGTTATCTATGCCTATATCCTTGGTATAAGCAAATCGGCCGGCGGCCTTCCAATCATCGGTAAATTGGTGTTTAAGCGTAACCGAAGTGGCATAATATTCTGTACTGGATCTGTCTGTTGGTTCGCCGATCCAACGGTTCTTTGGAAGTGCATCGGGTTTTCCGCCGATGACAGGTAATCCGGGGTCAGGCCGGGAAGCTTCATTTTGGTAAAGAAAATCGAGATCGACAGCCGTTTTATCGCTGATACGCCAAGTTAGCGAGGGTGCTAAAAATTTTCGATCAGTAAACTGAAAGTCTCTAAAAGAATCGGAAGTCAAATATTCGAAATTGAGCCGGTAGGCAAGTGAACCGTCATGGGTTAACGGTCCAGTTGCATCTGCCAGCGTACGAAATTGATTATAAGACCCGAATTGTTGTTGCAAAGAGTAATAAGGTAAGGCTTGTGGTCGTTTGCTTACGATGTTAATTAAACCACCCGGCTCCAAACGCCCGTATAAAAACGCGGCAGGGCCTTTGAGCACTTCGAATTGTTCGACATTGGCAAGCGAAAAGCTTCCGCCCAGAATGCTTAAATAGCCATCACGGTAAGCCGATGTAAACCCTGTGTTTTGGGTAGGAAAACCGCGTATCAGGAAGGTGTCTGGGGCAAATGAACCGCCTTGCGAGGAGTGATCGGCAAATACCCCGCTGACATTATTCAATGCATCCTGCATGGTAATCGCTTGCTGGTCTTTGATGACCTGCCTGGGAACTATCTGAATCGATGCCGGGGTATCGAAGATCGGGGTGTCGGTTTTGGTTGCCGTGGTGGAATTGGGCCGGGTGTAATCGGTATTGTAAGGATCAGTCGCCCAATTGGGGTCGTCATAAGGATTGGCAGAATCGGCTTCTACGGTGACTTTCGGCATCATTTGGCCGTCGCCGGTGTCATTCTTGTTGGATTGCGGCTCAGGCTTTTCATTAACCACAGCCATTTTTTTGAAGTTGCTTGGCACAGGCTCCAAGGTCACGGTCTTGGCATCGACAAAGCGATAGGTCATCCCGCTGCCTTGCAGCAGTTTGGATAAGGCTTGTGCCTGGGTCATGCTGCCGTCCAGTCCGTTGGTGGTCATGCCGCGCACCGTGTCGGCGGTGAGCAGGAGTTTCAAGTCAGAATCGGCGGCGAATTGCATCAGGGCGTTGTTGAGCGATTGCGCTGGGATGTCGTATTGGCGGGCGTTGCCGTCCGCTAAGGTGGTTGCGCTGTTGAGCAGGATGAGCGCGGTTAGGGTAGGAAGGGCAAAGAGTTTAATCATTTGCCCGGCTGTTAGGGGTAAGAAGGTTGGGGACATGGGTTCTCCTTGCTTAAAAAATGGCTTCTCACCTTATTAACACGTTTTACCCACCTCAATCCCCTACGGTAAATTGAAAATAATTTTATGGTAATGGTTATCCTGCCGTTACTCTTTAGCAATAACCTATAAATATCAGTAAGATGATATTGGAAGGCCCGCGCTTATTTTTTTGCGTGTGGGGACAATTATTGCCCTTTGTTGATGCGCTTTTTTGGTTTTGGGAGCGATGGGGTTGGTTAAGATTCTATCACCGATGCAAGACTAACCACGGCCCAAGCCGGGTTTCTTGCAAACGCAGCACTTTGCGGACACTAACGATGACTTCATCGGGGTTGTCCAAGGGAAATACGCCGGTGACGCGGAGGTTTTTTAGCTTGGCATCGGACAGATATATCCGCCCTATCCGGTATCGGTCGAGTTCTTCGACCAATTCGCCCAAGGGACGGTCGTTAATATACAGTCGCCGTTGCTGCCATGCCGATGCTTGGGTGAGGTTGGTTGCAGTCGGTTGGGTCAACGTGCTGTCGCCCTGGTAAACCAATTGTTGCCCCGCCTGTACCCTCACCTGGCTGGAATGATCTGGCTTTTGTGTTGAAATTTCTTTTTGGATTCTGGCGGCGACGGCATGTTCCTGGACTGTCACTTTGATGGCATCGGGCTCTTTCCGGTACACATCAAAGACTGTCCCCAATGCCCTGACCATTAACGCATCGGCCTTGACTTCAAAAGGCCGCCGGGCATCCTTGGCGACAGTAAAGCGTACCTCTCCGTGGTGCAGGGTTATCAACCGTTGTGAGGGTTGGTAATCCACCGAGACAGCCGTGTTGGTGTTGAGCAGGAGACGGCTACCGTCGGCAAGCTGGATATCGCGGATTTCGCCGGGCTGGGTATGGTAATCGCTCAACAGGTTGTCCAACAGGCTGGATTGGTTGGGCAAAAGCAAACCCACCGTGACCAACCAGGCCGCCGCCATTGCCAGGGGTATCGCCAACCAGGGCTTGACGGTTTTTCTGGGCGGGATAGTTAATGATTGTTGGCTTAGCTTTTCGGCATTGGGCTGGCGTTCAACGTCATCCGGACGTGGGAGCTTTACGGCGGCGGTCATCTCGCCCAGAAAGTCTTCGGCCTTGGCTAAAGCGGCGGCATGGGCTGCATCTTGCGACAGCCACTCCGCAAAGGCATGGGTTTGTGCCTCAGACAGGTTTCCACCCCGCAACCTGACCAGCCATTCGACGGCCTGCTCCATGAGGTCGGGTTGTTCCAGATGAATATCAGGCTGTGGCATTTAGTTTCCGGTTCATAAAGGCTATAACCAATAAGACGTTTGAATGGTTGAATCTCTTATGGCTGCCGTGAAAATTGTTTCGGCAATCAATCCGTGTCGCCCAATCGGTTGAGGCAGTGGCTGATTGACCTTGCCAAATATTTGTACACCGTCGATTCGGCGACACCGAGGCAAGTAGCTATTTCTGCGTAAGTCAACCCGTCGACGTTATGAAGAAGAAATGCGGAACGGTAGTTAGTGGGGAGCTCATCCAACGCATCATGAAATTGTTTGAGGCGTTGCCGGGATATGGCGATTTGCTCAGGACTGGGTGCAGTGCTGGCGTGGGTTTCGGTAAGCAGGCCTGGCTCGATCTCGACCATGTAGTTGCTTCTGACCTTGGCTTTGCGCTGGTAATCGGTGGCCAAGTTGACGGCGATACTGAAAGCTAAGGCACGGGCGTTATTGGGTGGCGTGGCCTGGATGAATTGATGGAAACGCAGGAAGGTTTCATGCGTCAGGTCGGCGGCGGCTTCTTGGCATTTGATCCGCCCCGTCAAAAAGCGCAATAAATCTTCGGCCAAGGCTTCGTTCCAGTATAAAGCCATATCGGTAGGGGAGGATGCAGTCATTGTCGATGCGGTAAAGTAGTAATGCGAAATTTCTCGGGCATTATCTTATGAATCGTCTACCTACGCTAATAATTTGGACTTGAATAAATAGGGTAATCATATTGAGGTTAAAGAATTAAGGCCCCTTTATCCGTTTAACCGTTCCGTTAAGTACCGGATAGCAGACGGCCTTATTCAGAAATTAGCTTACGTATCGAATAGGCGCTGTCG
>JABFSV010000329.1 GCA_013140405.1 Methyloglobulus sp.
GCGGGTAGGCCTGGTGGCCGACATCCCAGACTAGCTGGTCGCCTGGGGTGTCGAAGACGTAGTGCAGGGCGACGGTCAGCTCGACCGTGCCAAGGCCCGCGGAAAAGTGGCCGCCGGAGACGCTGACCGTTTGGGTCAGGAATTCACGTAACTCCTTCGCCAGGGCTTTTAGTTGTGATTTCTTTAGCTTTCTGACATCCGAAGGATAGTCGATGGCGCTTAATAAGGAAGGTTTGGTTGATGTATTCATTTCAGTAAAGTGGCTCACGGTAGAACATCAGGATAAGGCCAATAATAAACAGCGCAGCAACGGACACAAATCCTGCAATGTCTTTGCCTGGGCTGTCCAGTTTTAATTCCAGCCAGCGACCGCAAGCCAGAATCAATGAAAATACGCCCATCGTCGTGTGTCCAACCTGGATAAGAAATGCACTTTTGGGTTCAAAGCCAATGTGCGAATGGGTGAGCAGCATCAGGCCGCCAAAGGCAGACAGTATCGGAAAAGCGAAAACCAAACCTGGACGAGGATTCCGGCTGAAACGGGCGATCAATTCAATAACGCCCAGGGTAAACACCAATAAGGTAGCAATCCGATGTTGCAGTACCTCGCCGTTATTGAACGTGCTTTCCCAAAACCCGACAGGGCCGAGAGGCCAAGTTTCGGCATCACTACGAAAAAACAGGAAGATACCTAATCCCACAAAACCGATAGGCCAGTATTGGGTAAAAGTCAGTAAATTCCTTGCTGTCTGCAATGCTGGCAAATGCCGTACATAAGAAAGCATGGCGAAGAAGGTCATCACGGTCAGGAAAATACCGGAAATATTATGGTTGTAATTAGACCATTCTGTTGCTGCAACGGACGGCACTTTCCCTACTATGGCAACCCTACCTGCTTCTCCTGCAATCAAAGCTGTATGGGTTGGTGAATCAGTCAAAGGGATTTGCGGTGTAAATGTGCTTAACACTTCTTGCCAACGGGCTGTCAAACTAGGTATGTCTATTGCTGGCGGTTGCGATGCAAGGCTGGCGGCAGTGAATAATAAGGTAATCAAAACAAAGGTTTCTGCTTCGATGTAGTAAGGTACGCGCTTGGTTAAGGCATACCCGTTTCCGGTAGAGCCATAACTTAAAACTGCTGCACGGTTTAACCAAGCGTAACCCAAGGCAATACTAAGCAGGACGACTTTCACGGTTAACAGGTTGCCGTAGCCAGTGCCAATCAGTCCGTTCCAGGTATCTATGTATTGCAGGGCAATAGGTAATCCAGATAGCAGAATAGCGAAAACAGACGCAATGCCATACGGCGAAAACTTATCTAATAACTGCGGCCATAACGTATCTGGTACTTTTTGGTGGTAACGTAAAAACCAAAGGTTGACGAGTTGGAACACACTGCCAATCCAAATGGCTGCTGCCACTTGATGCAGTACAGTCAGGGACATCAGGAACAATTGATTGTCGAATCGTCCCGCACCATGAACCAACCAAGCGCCAGATATAATCATGGGCAAGGCAACCAAATTGGCAGTAAGCCAATGTTGCTTGGAATTGAGGTTATTACGAAGGGAGTGGTAGCAGTATCCCGCTAAAATTAATGTCAACAAAGTCCGCACTATACCGCCGATAAACTGAGTGGTTTCGGCAAACTCTGGAAACGGCCATTTATTCAGCAAGGCTGTCATGAGCCATATTTTAAGGATAATCTTGAAGAGCTGTGCGGCTGCCAGCAAAAAACCGCCTTTGTAGATCAGGGTAATCGTACTGTTCAGCAATTCAGGGTTGCATCGATTCTGCTGGTGCCACGGACGCAAAATAAACGCTCCCCAAAACAAGCCACCGATTGCCAAACAAAAACAAATCAGGTCAAAACCACCGATCAAGGAATCAAGAAAATCAGCAATACCCGCCATACTAAAAGCTACACCTATGGAGTTACAGAAAAATGGATAAGGTCTTCGGTCAAATGACCGTCGGCTGCAAATATTTTGTACCTAAGGGCGTACTCACCAAGAGATAAAGGTGGTACGTCCACCACAACATTGCCTTGCTTAGCGCCTTTGCTAATGGTTAATAAGGTGTGCTTGTCGCCTTTACTGACCAAATAGACCTGTGACAAGCCCAGCTCGATTTTTGAGTTAAACGTCAGTTCCACTTTTTTAGCCTGGTTGGCTTTAGGCTGTTCTATTTTTAATGAATGGTCGGTGACAACCGCATGGGCATACAAGTTACCGACATAACCTAAAGACAAGAGCAATACAGTGATTTGCAACAACTGCTTCATGTTACTTGCTTTTCCCTTTCAAAGCATGACCAGCAAGGTTTTTACCTAAATCCCAGATGGAGCCGGGGATTTGGTGGGTTTCTGCAATCACCTTATCAAATGAACCGACAATATGGTCACGGTCTTTTTGGTTGAGCATTAACGGTGGCAGCAGCTTGACCACATTCATGCCATGACCTGCTACTTGGGTCAGTATGTGGTGTTCTTTAAACAAAGGGATGGTAATCATTTGGCAAAACAATCCTTTATTCGCCGCTTCCAGCATAGCCCAGGCGGCCTTCAATTTCAGGCTTTTTGGCGATTGGAACTCAATCGCAATCATCATGCCTTTACCTCGGGCTTCTTTCAGGAACTCATATTGGCTGGATAGGGCATTCAGCGCTGTGATGATGTCTGTTCCTATAACAGCACTATTTTCGACTAGTTTTTCCTCTTCCATCACATGCAAGGTTGCAAGCCCTGCCGCCATTGCCAGATTATTTTTGGCAAAAGTCGAACCATGCACCACCGCCCTGTCCATGCGGTTATAAACCGTATCCATGATTTTTTGGGTCATGGCGACAGCGCCGACTGGGACAAACCCACCTGATAAGGCTTTCGCCATACAGATCATGTCTGGCTTGATGCCCCAATGGTCGATAGCCCAAAATTTGCCAGTACGGCCTAATCCGGTTTGCACTTCATCGGCAACGAGCAACGTGCCGTATTTTTTACACAGCCGTTCGACTTCAGGTAAGTAATTATCATCAGGCAAGTTAACGCCTTTGCCTTGTATAGGTTCAACAATGAAGGCCGCGACATCTTTATTGCTTAATGTCTGTTCCAATGCGGCAAGATCATTAAATGGCACCGAACTACAGCCTGGAAGCAATGGGCCAAAGCCTTCACGAAAGATGGCTTCCCCATTTAATGATAAAGCGCCCATCGTCAATCCGTGATAACCATGATCGCAGAATACGATTTTTTCGCGTTTGGTTGTGTAACGAGCGAATTTGATGGCAGCTTCTACAGCTTCTGTACCCGAATTACAGAAGAACATTTTGGTGATGTTATCAGGCGTGGTCTTCAACAATTCTTGTGCGAGCAAGCCGCTGAGCACCGACACATCAAGCTGCACCAGATTGGGTAAATCCAGCGATAAAGTCTCTTTCAGGGCGTTGACAACCGTAGGATGGTTACGTCCGAGTGCAAAAACGCCAAAACCGCTGAGTAAATCCAAATACTCAGTATCATCCTGGTCATAAAGATATTGCCCGACCGCGCTCTTGTAATGGCGGTCATAACCGATGGTCTTCAAAACCCTGACCATTTGATTATTCAGATGGTGTTCGTACAGGTCGAATTTGTCTGGGTTATGTTTCGTAAAAAGTTCGGCGATGCTGAAAGCCATTTGTTACCTCAAAATTTGAATCAGTAAAAATCGTCGTGTAAAAATCAAACCCGTTTTCCACTAAAGGCGGGCAATACAATCAGGGAGCAAACTACTGTAAAGAACAGGCCGATAGACAGCAATAAACCCATACTAGACATGCCTTGATGCGATGTGAAAGACAGGCTGGAAAAACTGCATAAGGTAGTTATCGAACTGAAAATAATGCCGCGCGTGGTACTGCTTTGCAGGAGGTTCTCGTTTTCTTGCAGGTTAAAATGCAGTCGGTGCATAATTAGGATACTGCTATCAATTCCAAGCCCCAGCAACAATGGCAGGGCAATGATATTGGCGAAATTGAACGGGTTGTTGAGCAACACATTCGTCGCCCCAGTCAGTAATGCGGCAAGTATCAAGGGCATAATGACCAACGCAGTCTGTTTAAAACTTCTATAAATCACCAGCAACACCAGCACAATTGCAACAAAAGCACTGCCGAAGGCCTGGATAAAGGCTTTTACGACGGCATCGCCGCTGGCTTGGTTGGCAACAGGTAACCCTGAAACTTTGTTATCGACCTTTTGGGCATCGGCGATAAATTCTTTCTGGTTTTCAGGATCGTTCAGGTCTTTTTTGGGCGTAATAAGAATTTTGTAAAGCCCGTTTGCGCTGAGCCAGTGTGAACGGATGTAATCCGGTATATCGTCAATACCGAAATCGGTCGCGGTCAGGCTGGTTTTCAAACGGTCAAGCGTGTATGGCAATAATCCCAATATGTTGCTTTCAATTTGGCTATAACTCGCCGGAGGGTTGGCAGAACTGTCAGCTTGTTTGATAAAGGCTTCTATGCGTTGTTGCAGTTGCTGTAAGGTAGTTTGTGGTGCATTGGGCGAGTTTTCGGCAATGGCTTTTTTCAGTTCCTCATTGAATTTTACAAGTGCCGCTTTCTGATTGCTATTCACCGGCAAGGTTTTGCCAAAGTTTTCCAACTGGTTGCCCAGAATCAGGTTCAGGTCTTCAATCGTTGTGAGTTTTTCGTCCTGATCTTTGGCAACAAAATCAGCAAGTGTAATGGTTTCGTGTACCGTCGGTAATTGCCCCATCTTGGTAGCAATTTTATTGGCTTCATCCGGGTTGTTCGCCAATGTTATTAAGGCAAACGGAGAATCATTTTTGGATTTCAGCAATTCTTTGAAGGAGGATACCGATTCGCTGTTGGGATCGCGCAAATTAACCGGATTGGAATCAAAGGACAATTTGGTCAACACCAAGCAAGCACCAATCCCTAATAGGATGGATACGATGCGAATGGCGGTTGAATAACGAAACGGAAAGGTAACAAGAAACTTCGGCGCAAACGCGGAATGTATTGGCTTGGGGTTATTAACCGGTAGCACACAAAACAAGGCCGGCAATACCGTTACCGAGATAATCAATCCGATGAAAATGCCACCGCCGGAGATAATGCCTAATTCTGATACGCCTGCATAGGCAGTGGGGATAAACGACAAAAAACCCAGTGCCGTGGTCAAGGCGCATAAAAACAGGGATGATCCCACGCCCTTCATACTGTGGTGGATGGCTTGGTGGTTCGTATAACCCCTCACTCTGCGTTCGCGGTAATAGAGGCAGATATGCACGGCATAATCGACACCCAAGCCGATGTACAAAGTAGCAAAAGCGATAGAAATGACATTCAAATGACCGACGGTGATAGCAGCAAATCCGGCGGTTACTATCAAACCCATAAGCAGTACGATGTAAGTGATGCTCAGTAACTTGAGTGACCGCAAACCTATCCATTGCACGACAAATACTAAGACCAATGAGACTATACCAGCCAGTTGGGCACCTTTAGTGACGCTTTCCAGTTCTTCATGTTCCAGGGCGGTTTCACCCGTAATGCGGATTTTAACGGATGGATTTTCGGTCATAATAGCCCGCACAGCCTCGCGGGCTGAAGTTTGTGCAACATCCGCAGGCAGCATTTCACTAAAATCCAGCTTGGGCTTGGCAATGACTAAGGTGCGGTTGGCATCGGTATTAAGCTGGTCTTCTGCCAATAAGTTCTGCCAGGACAAACGTTGTGGTTTGCCGATAAGCTGATGGTTGATGTTGTCATCAATCGCAACTAGCAAAGGATTTAAGTCCATCGGCAGGTTTTCATCGCGCTTGTTTAAGGCCAGGCTGATGATTTCGAACAAACCGTCCAAATGATAGTTTTGCGCCAGATGCCCAATAAACGGTTGTGCGTCAGTCAGTTTTTTAGCCAGTGCGTCAAGGTCAGTTTGCTCTAGATAAAGCAATGCTTGTTGCCTGAAAAAAGCGTTGTCGGTTGGAATATAAACAGAATCAAAGCG
>JABFSV010000237.1 GCA_013140405.1 Methyloglobulus sp.
CTGAACTACCTGCGAGGCGATTAGCCAATTTTCCAACCATGCCCGAATCGCCCCTGACAAACCGCCTGACATCATCACGAAAATGACCGTTCCACTCCGCCCATCGTCCCCAGTTTGGAAAGCTTCCAACCTGATATAATCCAGCTGCATCCCAGGCTTCCGCAATTAACTTGGTGCTGGCTAAAACGGGGTCGCCCGCAATTTGTTCCAATAGTGGTGGGCTGTCCAATACATTGCCCTGTTGGTCACGACCGAGTATGGAGGCCAAATCAAATCGAAAACCATCGACATGCATTTCTGTAACCCAGTAACGTAAGCTGTCCATGATAAAGTGACGGACATAAGGTTGGTTACAGTTGATGGTATTGCCACAGCCCGAAAAGTTCATATAACTGCCATCTTCCGAAAGCATGTAGTAGGTACTGTTGTCGATTCCTTTTAAGGAATAAGTCGGCCCCCTATGGTCGCCTTCGCCACTGTGGTTGTAGACGACATCGAGTATGACCTCGATACCCGCTGCGTGCAGGGCTTTGACCAAATCTTTAAATTCATTGATTTCACCACCCAGTTTGCTATCAGCCGCATAGCCTGACTTAATCGCAAAAAAAGATAAGGGATGATAGCCCCATAAGTTACGCAGCGTTGCGCCTGTATCTGGATTAATGCGGTTATTATCTAGCTCATCGAATTCCGTGATTGGCAATAATTCAACAGCGGTGATGCCTAGTTCAACTAAATAAGGTATTTTCTCTATTAAGCCTTTAAAAGTACCCGAATTCTTTACTTTTGACGAGCTGTCCTGGGTGAAGCTACGTACGTGCAATTCATAGATAATTGAATCTGCAAGCGGTCGATTGATAGGTTGGTCAAACTCCCAGTCGTATTCTTTATTGACTAAGATAGCCCTGCGAAAACGTGTGTCTGAGTGTTTCGAATCGGCCCACGTCGTCCGCCCGTTTAATGCGAATGCGTAAGGGTCTGCCAATAGCAAACTAGGATTGTGCCGATGCTGATTAGTTTGGGGGCCATCAATTCTATAAGCATATTCAACACCTGGATTCAAACCGGTAATAAACACATGCCACACATCGCCCGTCCGGTTAATCTTGCTATCCAATGGGAAAGCGGCTATTTCCTCTTCTTCGCCCGGAAGAAAAAACACCAAGGTAACGTCAGTCGCATAACGGGCATAAATGGAAAAATTAATGCCCCCACGCTCAATAGTTGTTCCGAAGGGCAAAGCATGGCCCCGTTGAAAACCAAAATCATCGGTAATCAAGGAAAGAAATTCTGTAGTTGATTTCGATACCATAAATAATCCCAATGTATATGTTATTAGGAGAATGATAGTACAGTATTACTTGGGCAGTAGGTGCTTTGTGATGGATTTTTATCTAAGACGATGTGAGCCTTAATTTAAAAGGGGTTCTGTAATGAATGGCAGCTTTTTGAAGTGAGGTGAATTCCTTGTTATTTCATAAAAGTAAGCACGGCTTCCTGATGAAGGTAGCCGTGCTTTCGATTAATAAAAAGGTTTTACCAAGTTAGCAATGCAGATCGAATCGCTTCCCGATACAGTTCATTTGCGGCCTTGCTGTACGTTGCTTCGTAATTTGTCACCGTAGGGCATTGATCCCCCGCGATATTTGGGTCGTCCCCGAAACAAGGCACTGGCACATCAGAGATTAACCGACCAAACGTGTAATCTCGGTATGCAACAACTCCTCCCGTTGTCTTGGCGGGAATACGAATTAGGCCAGCTCCCGAACGAATGATCACCTTTTGTCCGCAATCACCCAGAGAATTAGGTAAGCATGTTCCATAGCTGCCACCTTTCCCCCAAGTCCTTATTAAGGAACCAAAGCTAGCGGCAAAAGCCTGTTTGCCCTGTAAAGCAGCCTCTGCGTTGATGATTGATTGAAGTGCTGTTCCAGCGCCAGCCCCTGGATTGGCAGACTCTAAAAATTCACTGCGAGGCGTACCTGTCAACAGGCTGGATGTCCACACGTCTTCGTAAACTTTTGCCAGGTCGGCAGCTGTCGTATCATTCCTCAAGCTGGTGCTGTATTTGTTGGTCGCTGGATTTCGATAAGCACAACCTATATTGTGGCGTAATTGAGTACCAACCATTCCAGCCAAATCTGCGGTAGTATTGATGGCGGTAGAACCATAGCGCAACACCATGCCTCGGGTTGTACGATTGTCCGAGATACTCATCATCTCATCGAGACCCTTCTCAAGATTATAATCTGTGCGTTGATTGGCTATGATTTCCTTAGCAGGATCTGGGCAAGCATTTTTGCGGTCATTAAATGTGCCGCTCAAGTAATCGTAATAAATAAACGGTGAGATCAAGTTGTCCGCTCCAGCCTGAACTCGGCGGAGGGCATGCAATAGATGCACCACCTTGAATGAGCTGGCAGTTTCAGCAGAACGTGCGCTATTTAAGTCCACTGCCACCGAAGAAGAAACCCGTTTTAAGTAGGCCTCAAAGATGCCGCGCGTTGGGTTGCCATTGGCATCAAGGAAGCGTTCAGCAAATACGCCGCGAATACGTTTAGTTGCCGCATTGCCGTTGTCAATGAATATACCTAGATACCTGCGCTGTCCCAATGCGTTTACATAAGTTTCAATATCAACGGGCCGTGCTGCCAGTTGACTGGCATAATTCATGAAGTCTGTAATGGAAGCAAAATCAGGAACCCACCACCAACCGAATGCGTCCGTGCCGCTGTTCTTGACCATAACTATGTTATAAGTGCCATCAGGTTGTCGTTCCAGATCAACCAATCGGCCACCAAACGCATTGATTTTTGCAGTCGCGCCAGCAACAGTTTGGTTAATCCACCACTGCCAACTTTTCGCATCTGTACCAGTATTCGCTACAAAAACTGCGCTATAGAATTTACTGGCACCAACGAAATAAGTGTCCAGATCAATCAGGCGATGTCCTGAATTAGTGATATGTGTCGAAATCTGACTAGAACTGACACCGGAAAGGTACGACCATGCGCGGGCCGCAACGCCAGTATTCGACACCATCACCGCAGCATAGCGGATAATACCGCCCCCAGCGTCGTATGGTTCTAAATCAATCAAGCGAGCATTATTTGCAGTCAATTGAGTGCCAACTTGGGTGAAAGTCAGCCCGTAATACCACCACCAACCTGGCACTGCATAAGTGCCGCTGTTTTTTACCATCCTTACGGTAAAACGTGGGGCACCGCTGACGATGGAGTGAATTTCCACATCCGTCAAGCGTGCGCTGTTTTGTGTGAGTGAAGTGCTTACTTGTGCGGCAGTAACACCAGTATAAACCCACCAGCCTGTGGGTACAGCCGTTGATCTGTCATCCGTGGTGGCGTTAAGGTCAGCGTGTGCTGTCCAAGTACTGAAGGCTAAAACAAGCGAAAAAACTAAGCTACAAAATACCGAAGCATAATTTCTAAATAGGATATTTTTGTTCATATTATTAACCCTGATATTGATATGTATCGTTAAGGTGGAAAAATCGAGCGGCTGGCAAAAAATAAAATCTGAAAATCCAATCTGATATTCTAAAATCCCTTAAAAAATAATGCTTTCAAGTATGTATTCCATACGCTTACCATTGGAAATTATTATCGCAAATGTAAGGAATCTGTCTATACGTATGAATACCTAATGAATATAGTCTGATTTTCATCAGTAAGATGTTAATTTTTACCGCTTATATGTTTGATTATTCCTGATCGGATGTGCGTATATATTTGGATATGATGTTTTTCAAGATCAACTATATGCTGGGATTAACGGCAATATTTGGAGAGGTTTTTTTGGACAAAAAAAAGCGCATTACTCACCGAGGGGGGAGGTTAATGCGCTACGCTTTCATTATGAAAGCAGGTTTACTACGAGGAGCTAAAGCATGAAAGTAATTCAACTTACAATGTATTAAGCATTAATGATGCCAACTTTAAATTATAGGCGTAAATAAAAGTTTAAACATTTTAAATCATTGAGTTACATTTTTTGTGCGTTAAGAGACTATTTAAAGGGCTTAATCATTACGTCAAAAAAGATCAAGAAGTGACAGTTTTTGTCCAGATTGGCTGTATCCATAATTAAGGAAACTCTGAGCAAGTCCTTCGACAAGCTCAGGACGAACGGTGAGGCGTTGATTCCGTCCGTGGTGAGCTTGTCGAACCATGAATGGAATCAATTTGTTCAGAGCTTCCTTAAATTTAACCGTTTAAAATAATGCAATTTGCTTTAGTAAAAAACTTCATGGGTTATTGGCGGAACTTTAGCTAATACAACAAAAAGGATTGCCTTTCTTCTTTCCATGCGAGTTCATCGTTCTGAGCAAGGCTATCTAAATCTGTAGGGATCGTATTGGTATCATCTACCCATTCACGCAATAAGGACGAGCCATTAATCACGTCGATAGCAAGGCGGTCAAGTTCGTATTCATAAGGGAAATCACGCCATAAGGGGTATTCCGGTTGCTGTAGCCTTAGCGCCTTGAATGCCAAGGCTTGTAACCGCCAAGGTTGAAAAGTCTTATGGTCGTAACTGGCATCTTCCACATGGATTTGGATGCCTGAGCAAAGTTGTCCGGCGTGCTTGTGGAAAGTCGGTTCAAACCAGCATTCGCGCAGCTTACAGCCTTGCAGCCATTCTGGAGCGAGATCGTACATCATTTTAATGATGATACGGCCATCAATATCCGGCGCACCAAACAGTTCTAATGGCCTTGTCGTGCCACGGCCTTCCGATAAGGTGGTGCCTTCCAACATCACCGTTCCGGCATAGCATCGGGTCATCCAGAGGTTGGGGGCATTCGGGCTGGGGTTGATCCAGGTACGTTCACCCAAAGGCCAGCCGTAACCGGGCGCAGCTTCCGGTAGCCAGCCTTGCATGGTAATGACACGGCAATCGACATCCAGCTTTAGGGTGCTGATAAACCAATTCGCCAATTCTCCCATTGTCATGCCGTGGCGCATGGGCATTGCACCCGCGCCGACGAAGCTTTCCCAACCAGGACGCAACGTTAGCCCTTCGACAGGGCGACCAGCAGGATTGGGGCGGTCGAGTATCCAAACTGATTTACCATGTTTCGCCGCCGCTTCCAGCACATAGCGCAACGTAGTGATAAAGGTATAGATGCGGCAACCAAGATCTTGCAAATCCACGAGCAATACGTCGAAAGTATCCATCATGACATCGGTGGGTCGGCGGACTTCTCCGTACAGGCTGAATACTGGAATGCCAAGGATGGGGTCGATGAAATCTGGCGATTCCATCATATTATCTTGCTTATCACCGCGCAAACCGTGCTGGGGGCCGAAAGCGGCGCTGAGTTTAATGTCTGGCAAGTTCGCCAAAGCATCTAAAGAATGCGTCAACTCGGTAGTGACAGAAGCCGGGTGTGCGAGTAGCGCAACCCGTTTTCCCATTAAGGGTGTGCGTAAATCAGGCTCTTCAAGTAGTCGATCAATACCAAATTTCATGCAATAGAAAAGGTCAAGCTAGGTTAAGGGAGAGGGTAAAACCGTTGCGATGGTGAAAATTAGGCTTGCCGGATGGATGGAATAGCGCCCAGTAAGAAAGATCGCCAGCTTTTGTTTCCAATACAGCGGTAAGCCCCAGTCGATAGGGTTGATTGTGGGGATTATCGGGCAAATCGGCTTCGCTAATGACGGCAGTTAGTACCAACTGGTAATCAGTACGGGCAAAATGGATGGCAGGTGCATGGCTAGGATGCCATGCTTTCCGTACTCGGTAATCGTCGAAAGCATAAGCTGCCCACTGGCCCGAAGGCGAGAAATTAAATTCATGGTAGGGCGCTTCTTCCACAACCGCTATGAAGACCTCAAAACAGGTATGCTGCCATAATCCGTCCACTGCACTGGGCGGTTGCGGTTCGGGAATTAATAGTTTATCAATGTCACCTTGCACTTCATACCGAAGCGTAAGGTAGCCTTGGTGGTACTGTGCCTTAACGCCGATGTACAAC
>JABFSV010000245.1 GCA_013140405.1 Methyloglobulus sp.
AGTCACCCATGAGCAGCATCCAGGCACTGTCATCATGGCTGAAGAATCCACGTCCTGGCCGCAAGTCACCCGGCCAACATGGGCCGGCGGCTTGGGCTTTTCCATGAAATGGAATATGGGCTGGATGAATGACATCCTGGTTTATATGAAGGAAGATCCAGTACATCGACGATTTCACCATGACCAGCTCACGTTTGGGATGCTTTACGCCTTTACGGAAAATTTTGCCCTACCTTTTTCACATGATGAAGTGGTGCACGGCAAGGGTTCAATGCTCAACAAAATGCCGGGTGATGAATGGCAGCGGTTCGCCAATTTGCGACTGCTGTATACCATGATGTTCACTTATCCTGGCAAAAAACTGCTGTTTATGGGCATTGAATTCGGGCAGGGTACGCAGTGGAATTTTAATCAGTCCCTCGACTGGTACGTGCTGGAATATCCGCTTCATCAAGGCATCCAAACGTTAGTAAAAGATTTGAATCGCCTTTATAAGGAATATCCAGCACTTTACCATTTTGACTTTGACCACCATGGCTTTGAATGGATAGACTGCCACGATTATGAACAATCAGTGATTAGCTACCGTCGCAAAGGTAAAGATCAGGAGTTGATCATCGTCCTCAATTTTACGCCTGTGGTTAGGGAAAATTACCGAATTGGTGTACCCGTAGCTGGCAACTATCAAGAAATTTTTTGCTCGGATTCAAATAGTTATGCCGGCAGCAATATTGCCAATGATAATGTGCTTTCCGAACCGATACCCTGGATGAATTTGCCGCACTCTGTGAAGCTGACTCTGCCGCCCCTGGGAGGACTTATTTTGAAACTAAGGCCAAACTCATTAGGTACGATTATTCCTGCCAGTTAACGAAAATATTCCTGTTTTCGGCCTGATTAACCGTCGGTTGGGTTACGGCTACCGCCTAACCCAACCGCGATACTAAGCATTGCATCAATAATAGACCCTGAAAGAGCGTTGTATTTGGTCAAATTCATAAAGATAGGGTTTAGCCACTTCGTGATTAGCAGCCACCACTAGGAGATCATGCGAAAACACAGAGGTGTTATACCAGTTGAAACTACCCTCAATCACAATATAGTCGTCGATAACACAGTACTTGGAATGGATGGGAGAATAAGGCACCGGATGGTCATCCTGCCCATAAACTAGGCCTACTCCAATACCTGCGTCTTTAAGCCGTTGCACTGCGGGTAATAACGGTCGATTGAGTTCATCGTGCATAGACCGCTCCACTCCGATGCGACCCTGCCGAGCCAAATGCCCATTAAACAGGATATGCACATAAACGCCCCTGTTCTTGGCATGGATCAGGGCATTAACCACGCTATCGTGATGGTCTCCCAAGAGATCGCCAATCAAAAACAATGACACCTTGATTGAATGTCGGGCGCGGTTGATTTCTGCCAGGATGGCATGGTGCGGACGGTAATATTGCCCGTTACTCATGCTATGTCTGCCGAAGGTGTAGAGCAAATTAAAATGGCTTAAAGGGTCGATACCGTATTTTTGGTTCACCCCTCCGCGTTGACTTTGAAATATATTGTCAAGCAGACGGCAAACGCCTTTGGAATGGAACGTCATCCCGGATTCCCAATTAGCCCACCAACGGTCGAAGGTAATATTAAAAGAGCCAAGTATGCAGTCTTCATCATTAAAAATGATGAATTTGGTGTGCATATCCGGCTCAACTTCTATCAGATGGTGCTTAGGACTACAGAACACCCCCAGCAATTCTATTCTTGAACGTTTCAGGCGGGCATAGTTTTCACTATTGGTCAGCGTCATCTTGCGCCAATCGACGATACACTGGACCCAGACCCCCTGATCCCGTGCATGAATCAAATGATTGATGAACTCAGAATCATCAATGCAATCAACACTGACCTTGATGGTACAAAAACGGTCAGGATTTTCCCATTTGCTGCGTATAACCTTGTCGATAAGGTCATGAATGTAGCGTTTGGGATGATAGGGATGGTGCTGCTGACCTTTGGTAAACTTGGGCACTAGCTGCAACGAATCGAAATGATGGTTATACCAATCCACATCGCTTTGTAATTCACCTGCGCTCAGCTCATAAGTTCGAAAGTTATTGGTCGTTGCCCAGTCATGGGTAATGCTGCGGTGCTGTGGATGGTCATTCTGGAGTTGATGCCAATCCATGAAAATATATTCCTTTTCGGAAGGAATGGAGTGTTCATCGAGATGGACAATAAAAGAAAACTTGATGCAATTAATTTGCCCAAAGTTTTTAGAAAATGGGTGGATATAAAAATCCCGTGTGCTGCGTTTATGCCGGTTCCATTGGATATCGTAGGCATCGGTATCGACAATGTAATTTTCCTGGATGCCATGGTCACGATAAACTTTCAACACAACTTTTACATTGGCTTGGACGCCAAACCAAACGTCAAAGTCTATTTTTCCCCAGCGAACATAAAACTTATCATTAAAGTCATTCACTCTTTGAAATGAACCACCTAAATTTCCTTGAATGGGCGTGGCAAAATGTTCCGCAACCTGCATTTATCTACCTCTATCTAAACCACTATATAAAAATTATTTTTAACTCTTCACTTCCCCTTTTAAAAAAGGGGGATTTATTGGTTTGGCTCAAACGTCACCAAATAACCGCAATGATCGGAAACCCTGCCGTAATCTTCATCGGTAAATAGCACAGCACCCGATTTCACCACCAGCCCGCTGGTTTTGTGCATAAAAACAAAATCGATCCGGTAATCATCCGCAAGGTAATCTTGCCAGTGCGGATCATTGACCTTAAAGATTTTATCAAATACCCTCGGCGAATTAACGGCTAAAAACTGGTCATCGTATTGGTGTAAATCGACGACTTGACGGTAACCTTCCGAACCTGCCGCAATATTAAAATCGCCGCACAATAAGGTGGCTTTGATTTCATCGCACCGCTTGCTTTCCGCCCACCTGCTCAAACAATTGAACTGCTCATTGAAGCCATCTTCTATCCAGCTTAAGTGGGCGGAAAACACATTGATCAAACCCAGATACGGCAACTGAATTTGCGCCATGACGACCTTACGGGAATGGATACTATACGAATCGTGGCTCTGGGAAACATAACGGGATTCCAGCTCAGCAAGAGGAAAGCGGCTCAAAATTGCCACGCCTTCCCGGTACTTGTCGAAACCCAGGTGCGACCAGTCAGTGTAGATATGATAAGGCTTACGTAAACGGTCGTTAATAATCTTTGCCGAATTGCTGTTCCAATCGCCCGCGCCGTCATTCCAATGTTCCGCCACTTCCTGAAGGCAGACAATATCAGCTTCCCGTTCGTCAATCGCCTTGGCGATTTGGGACAACTTGTAATCCTGGTTATCTTCCTGATAACAGTGCAGGTTAAGGATCATCACGGCGAGCGGTTTACGGCTGATAACGTAATTATGGCCGCCATTGTTATCCCACAGCGTCTCCTTACCTTCGCAGGAAATGCAATATTGCACCCGAAAGGCATCGCGGATTTTTATCTGTCCTGTCCAGATTTGAATGCCGAATTGATTGGGGTTAGTCGCAGTGCTGCCTGTTGTTTTTTGCCAATGGCCTTTTTTAAAAAAGCAGGGCGTTTTATAAGAATGTAGCCAATTATCTGCTGTCCAGTAGATGATGACTTTTTTTGCGGCGAGGGACTGATTGATCGCAACAGTAATCGGGATCGACTTCTGTGCATCAGTTAAGCGATCCGCAAAACCAATATTTAAAACCGGATTATCGCCAACTACTTTAATGCCGGAATCAGCTTCGCTGACATAATTCCAGCCCTGATTGTTATCCCAGTACTCTATGCGCCCAACACGGTAACGTAGGCTAAACTGGATCGTTCCAGGCAAGGTTTTCTTTGCGGTGAGTGTATGGCTAAATTCGGCAGACCAGAGCTCCTGGCTTCCCCCCCGTCTACTGTGAAAGCGTGCCGCCAACGTTTGCCACAAGCCGTCTTCACCCGCCCAAACAATCTCAACCTGCTTGTTAAAGCCAAGGTTTTCTACCTGCATCAAAAAAGTCAGCTTTTGCTGCGTGGCCTTTTTTTTGCGGGAAATAACGTTTGCCACATAAAGTAGCTGTATGTTAGCCATTCGTTCCGTATGTTATGTTGCGAAAAGCAGTTTGTTTATAGTGGAATTTTGTCATTAAGCCATATCATATCAATTAATAAAGCTATCTACTTAATAGTGTCTCCTTTATTCATTGACTGTGACCTTTTGATCTACACGTCTTTCAAATAAAACAATCTTTTGGGTTAAATTATGAGGCTTATACGACAAATACGATTTTTTATGGGACACTCAATGTCGTATAACTTACGTTAGCCTTTATATTGGAACAATATGCTACCAAAACATGCAGAGAAAATTGTTAAGCTCCTGCGAGATTTTGCAGATCTTGACCAATCGCAGTTTAAATTTATCGAGATACTCCAAAATCACGAGCTAACAGGATTTCATCAATGGGCTGATGCGAAGCTTTGTAAAGGCGCATTTCTCATAATGAATCCTACTGGTTGTGAATTGTGGATTCTTGTTCTCGATTGGAATCCGAGGCAACCTGATAGGTGCTATATAGTACTTTTTCCAAAATCGAAGGCCGGGCCAATCGCCGAAATTCACAAACTTAGCGACACGAATAGCGAATTGACGCTGCATTGGGCTTATCGACCGAGTAAGCATGATGAGAGGAATGATGAGCGCCGCGCCTATTTTACCCAAGTCTTTCTCTCCGACACCGTCAACATCTACGTTCCAAATAATGTCTCCGAAGCCAGTGATTTCCTAACAGAGCTATTTTTCTTAGCAGAGAGTCGCCAGAAAGCCGACAAACTCGACAAAGACATGCCTGCGATTAGAGACGGTTTCCCTGAAGGTAAGCTGAAAGAACGGCTGCATTTAGCCAGGGAAAGGAACTCTGAACTGGTTCGCCGTGCTAAAGAGGCGGCATATAGTCTAAGATGTATGTGTTGTGCCTTTGACTTCTTTGAAAAGTACGGTGAGTTAGGGAAAGGTTACATTGAGGCTCATCACACAAAACCAGTTAGCGAACTTCACGAAGATGGAGAAACAACAAAAGTCGAAGACCTAGCTCTTGTTTGCTCAAACTGTCATCGCATGCTTCACAGACGGCGACCCTGGCTTAAGATGCACGAGTTGGTAAAGTTGTTAAGAGAGCCATAGCACGGTTGGGGTGTGGAACGAACCCCAACGCAATGCCGAACGAGCAAATGCTGCTTCCTTGCGTTCTGCCAAGGCGATTTGGGCAAAATGGCTATAATCCTCCGTAATAAGAGAGTTGAGAAAGTACTCGGTGAAGTGTAACGAAATCGAGGGATAGGAGGCTTCGTTTGTCCTCGATTCCATTTATAACCTGAAGGTCACAAGTGCCCCAGAGGGTACTGCGTTCATCGAGGTTACTCGCTGGTATCGCCATATATAAACACGTAAGGGGGTACAACTTTATTTCTTCCTTACAACTTTGCTTGCTGGGTTCAGGTTAATTTCGTCAATGACCATTTGCGACCGTGAGTTGATGGCATAAGCTGCCGCATCTGCGACATCTTCCGGTAGCAGGTAGTTGCTTTCATCATTACCAGGGGCAAACGATAATGGGTCGAAGAACGGGGTAAGAACCATACCGGGGTTAATCAGGCAAACCCGTACCTGGTCTTTGCTGCATTCTTCACGTAAGGCTTGGGTAAAACCGCGCAAGGCAAATTTGCTGGCGCAGTAAATACTTCCTTTACGACTGCCTTTCAATGCAGCTTCTGAACCGATATAAATCAAATCACTGCGGGTTTTGCGTTTTAAGGATGGCAGTAAGGCTCGCGTTAAAAACACTTGGCTGGTGAAATTGATGGTCATCAAGGCTTGGATTTGGGCGTACGAGAATTCTTCCAAAGAACCGAACTGACC
>JABFSV010000309.1 GCA_013140405.1 Methyloglobulus sp.
CCTTGCCAACGTTGATTCAATGTATCAAACGTCATCATAATGCCATCCAAGCTAATGGAGGATATCGATATGTTTTCATTCAATAACTCAATGGCATAGACAACGACATGTGAAGGATTTGCCGAAGAGAAATTATAAGCATGGGAAAATGCCCCTTTAAATAGCCCAAAGCCATAAGTGGCAGAGATTGTCTGGTTATTATCCAAGGTTACATGGGTAGCGGCAGGCATGGCATCCCATGTCAGCGTTGCCGAAGCAGCGAGCTCAGCAAATCCCATCATCAATAATAAAGCGAAAACTACACTAATTTTTTTCATAAGAAACTCCAAAGTTATAAAATGTTACGTTCAGTTATAAACAAATATTTGCAACTCGGCTTTCTTCCATTGGGTCATTAAAAAGATCCTTAGCTTTCCGTCCTTGCCTCACAGCAAGTTTGGCTTTCATCGTCCTTGAACCGTGCCAACCCTCAGGTTGATCACGCATACCCACAAACTCTATTCATTGCCCAGCAGCATCGCTGCTGAAAAGATAAGCCGTAGAGCAAGTGTGTATTTATTCCATAGTTACTCAGTAGCCAAGTCACAGGTGTTTTGGCTAATCTGCGTTAATAGTGTGTATTGTGCCTACCAATCTGGAGCTTATTGCCCTGTGGCAATAATTTGGGAACAGAGCCATTAAGGCCGATGCTTTCCAAGACAATAAATTTAGTTATTGGCTTTGGCATTTACTATTTTCAGATCTATCGAACGCGGGTGTCGGCCGACTGAAATTGATTTTCGTGTGATTGGCTTGTCGAACCCGGTTGAAAGAAAGCCTTCACCATCCAAACCATAGGCAAGGCTGTGTATAAGGTTTGGATTGATGAGATGAGGTTAAACGCAAGCCTCAATGGCGAGGTCTCCTCATCTACGATCTTGTCGCTTGCGCCAAGGGATCTGGTGGGTTGGCTTTTGGTAAGTTCGCCAATGATGAATCCTGCGCCACTCACCAATAACAAGGTAGACGGGGCCGTCATCTGTTGTTCAATATTTCGCACCAGTGTACCGGTGCGAATAGAGATCCTCCGTTGCCGATTCAACACCTGCCGCTCCGCATCCCTGATTTGGCTTGCCAGGGAATTGCCTTTGCTTCTGTTTAAAAGATGGGATGCCATCATGCCCTCGTAACTTTTTCATGTCCTGGTAGGCCGTTACTGGGGTGAAGACTGCGGAGGGTCGCCGGGAATTTCAAGTAATGGCTCTTGTGGCGTATGAAACGACAGAAGATTAGAGCTAGCAGCAAATTTAAAACGACAGCAAGCAGTATGGCATTACTGGACATAAAGCCATTTTCGACCAATCCCAGCACTACAGCAGCCAGAAGCCCCAGCCATGCGCCGCACAGCAAACCGGCAACCAATACCCCCGCCATGACCATGTTCACCAGGCTTAAGCCCGCCTGTTGGGTTTCCAACCCAGCGAGCTGGAGGCGATCATGGCTTAGCCCAAGCAATTCATGCCATAACGATTGGGTGTCTTCCAGTACACTGGAATCGCTCTCGTTAACACCGTGCGTTGCAATAGGTGGAACTATGCCATCCTTGATGGTATTTGAATCCATGCTAGGCAGTCTAACGGGCGCTCAATAAACGGCTGAGCAAAAAACCAGCAGCTACCGCGATACCCAATGATGTAGCTGGGTTGTTTTGTACATAACCGCAGCAATCCTTCATTAGGCGCTGTTCCGCATTTTTCAATTGTTCGCCTTTTTCGCTAAGTGCGTCCGCGGCTTGGTGGGTGGCATTCGCTATCTTTTCGCCAGCTTCATGGGCGAACTGTGATGCTTTGTCTGTCATTTCCATGGTGATTTCTTCTCTTTGTTGAGCCGTCTGTTAACTACGGCATTCGGGTTATGGGATATAGACGATAGGTTAACGGCCACTTAATACGCGGCTAAGCAAAAAGCCAGCGGCAAGAGCGATACCTAAAGACGTAATGGGGTTGTCGCGGGTATAAGTTGTGTAATCTTTAATCAAACGTTTCTCGGCTTTTTTCAGTTTCTCGGCTTTTTCGTCAAACGCTTCAGCGGCGTGCGTGGCCGCATTGGTGGCCTTGTCGACCGCTTCATGTGCATAGTTAGAGGCTTTGTTAATGGTTGTCACTGTGGTTTCTCCAACTATTTAAGGCGCATGTCATTCTTAACTGATTTCACACCGATGACATCGCGTGCAACTTCGATCGCCTTGGCAATGTCGGCACGGGAATTGACGAAGCCGCTTAATTGGACTTCACCCTTAAAGGTTTCCACGTTGATCTCGGCAGAACTAAGCGAAGGGTCATCAAGGATAGCCGCCTTAACCTTGGTTGTAAGCACCGTGTCGTCAACGTACTCCCCCACTCCTTCTTGCTTTGGTGTCGATGCGCAAGACACGACGACCAATAAGGCCAAGACCATAAAAAAAGCTGTAGCTAATCTAATAAGTTGTTTCATGGGTAAATCTCCTGTAATACGAAAAAATCTAACATGTGGTTTTAAGGTTAAATCTTCAGTCACGAGCGTTCACCGCAGGTAAAAAAACCGTCGTGGCATTTCATAGGCAAATCACCTCAACAGAGCTATTGGTTCAAGACTCGCTTTACGTTAAAACCTTGAGGCCACTTTAGCTATATAACCGGCCTTGGTCGGTACGGTAACGTACATTAAGGCAATATTTGGATATGCTAAAACAAACTGTGCGATGAGCTTGTCCGTTGAGCAAATATCTTCTTTTGTAAGGGCGTTAAGTGCGTTACCGTACAGACCAGCAGATGTTGTTGCGATTATGCTACTTATGGTGTCCGTTTAACAACGCCATAGGCGGTTTAACCATTTTATAGAGTGTCTTTACGGGAGCAGGATAGCCACGACCCGTACTGTTTACCTAGTGGATGAGTTTAAATAAGTAAACGGATCGAATTACCATTTGGAATTGTTAAGCCAGTGATCTGTTTTTTGGTTTCCAACTTTTTATACACTAAAGGAAAATACCATGATAAAAAAATATGTACTTGCCTTTGCCCTATTGATAGGCTTAAGTCTTGCTGCTTCGGCACAAGCGAAAGAAGAGTTTCTGGACAATCGATGGTACGTCGCGCCTTTCGGTTCTTACGTGAATCCCGGTGGTGACAGGAATTCTGATAACGCAGGATATGGCGCAGGCTTAGGCATCGGAAAAATCATCAATGAACATTTCAACGTCGAAGTAAGGGGTTTCTATAACGGTTTTGATGATAAGACTAATCGATTCCCCCAAAAAAATGGCCAATGGGATTTGGTTGGCGGTACGCTAGACTTGCAATACTATTTTATGCGTGACAAATTTTCCCCTTATGGTGTGATTGCTGCGGGCGGCATGAACAGCAATGTCAATGGCCGAAGTGGTGCCGGTTTCATTGGTGAAGTAGGTACAGGTTTTACTTATGAAATCTTTGACAATTTGCTGTTCCGCAGTGATGTCCGTTACCGCTATAACAACAATTTCGACGCTAACCTAACTCCGGCAAGACATACCAATGAATATCATGACATGATTGTAAATGTCGGCTTTGTGATACCTTTTGGGCCAAAGCCTCAACCTGTTGCGCCCGCTACAGAACCTGTTGTTGATTGTTCAACGTTAGATTCTGATTCCGATGGCGTGAATGATTGTATCGACACCTGCCCAGGCACTTTAGCGGGTGCTAAAGTAGATGGTCAAGGTTGCCCATTAAGTGTTGAACTGAAAGGGGTGAATTTTGAGTTTGATTCTGCCCAATTGACCGCCACTGCAATGACCATACTTGACGGCGTTGCTGAAAACCTTATTGCTTACCCACAAAAGAACGATATTGAAGTCCGTGGACATACCAGCAGTGAAGGCACTAGCAAACACAATATGCGCCTGTCGCAAAGACGTTCGCAATCCGTTGTTGATTACCTGAGCATGAAAGGCGTGACAAATCGCCTGACTGCACATGGTTATGGTGAAGATATGCCTATCGCTGACAACAGCTCTGAAGAAGGCAAATCACAAAACCGCCGTGTTGAGCTAGTCTGGATCGGTCAATAACGAACGTTTAAGGTCAAAAGTTTTTTCAAAAAAATCTGAATAGCCAAACTAAAAAACCCGCTTTAAAGGCGGGTTTTTTTTATCTGTATAAAAAACGAAATTACAAATCGGGCCGCTGTTTTCAAATGGCTGCTGAAACCTTATGTACGATAACGCACAGACACTATCTGGATATATCGTTAAGCTTAGACCGAATTTTCAATACGCTGAACTTTATCTAATTACTTGTTTTTCAACTGAAATTTAAGGATAAAAAAGCACTACTTTGCGGTTTGGCTCACATTTAGAACACATAACATAAAGGAAAACCCATGAAATCGACAACAGAATACAACCACAAAATGTTAGCTAGTAAAACTCTAGTAGCTTCTTGTTTATCTGCCGTTATCGGATTGGCGAGTTGCCAAGATGGCTCATCCGAACAGGCAGGTCAAAGGATGAGTAATGCTGTCAAAAATGCTGATAAATCGATTGAAAAAACAGACAAAGTTGCTAAACAACAACTTGAAGGTGTAAAAGATTCTATTGAACAGAATGCCGAACGAGCTAAAGAAAAAATTGACCAATCTATTGAAGCTTCTAAAAAAATATTAGAAAAATCTGAAGATAAAATTGATCAAAACTCTGAGCAGGTAAAGGAAAAAGTTGAGCAAATAAAAGAAAATGTAGAAAAAAAACTGGATGATATTAAAGGCTTGACTTCTGATAAATCGGAAACGACCGGAGAATATATCGATGATTCTATTATTACTGCCAAGGTTAAGGCGGCAATTATGGGCAGTTCGTGGCTGAGTGCATCCCATATCGAGGTTACTACAGATAAAGGAATAGTGAAATTGAGCGGCACAGTCGATACTGAGCAAAGCATAGCCAAAGCGGTAGAAGTGGCGAGCGGTCAAGAACATGTAAAAGCAGTGCAAAGTGACTTGGTTGTAACGGTTACTGCATCGAGCAAGAAGTAATGGTTATTTTACGAATTGCTTCTGCTCTGGTTGTTGTACTGCTGCCAGTATCTTTTGCCTGCGCTACCACTGCTGAAGACTCCTACATTGCGGGTTATGCAGCAGGTGTGCTCAAACAGAATTTAAAGCTTGATATGCCGTCATTAGTGGTAAAAGAAGGTGTCATTACCTTGCCAACAGGCGGTCTCAAAGCTGAAGATAAGGCAAAAGCGGTAGAGCTATTGTCAGAAATCCCCGGCGTACATGAGATCAAGACATCGGAAGCCACTATTCAGCCCATTAATGCTTCTTTAAAGCCGACCCAAAACCCAGATAATGTTACGGTGTCGGCAACTAGCGAATCCACCTTGTTACCAACAGGACTCCTGCCTGCGGGTCATTTATTCAAACCGTTATTGGCGGATCCACGCTGGGCGCATTTCTCAGCCGCTTATCGCAATTACCAGACCAACAACTTCGATGGAAGGAATATCGCTTCGGTCAGTTTTGGTGAAACGATTCCATTTTATCGAAGTAATTTTGGACAATCGAGCGTGCAATGGGAATCAGGTCTCCAGGCTGGAGTCTTTAGTGATTTCGCATTGGATAAATCATCGTCCGACCTCATTAATACTGACTTTATTGTGTCAGCTTATACAAGTATTCGCGCCGGACAATTTTCAGCGTTTGGCCGAATTTATCATCAAAGTTCGCATCTCGGCGATGAGTTTTTGTTGAGTACTAAATTGCAACGAGTCAATCTCAGTTATGAAGGTATAGACTTGAAGCTATCCTATGAACTGCCTTATGGCATCCGTATCTATGGCGGTGGCGGCGGTCTTATCGACAAAGAACCCTCAACGCTTAAGGTATGGTCGACACAAGCGGGTCTTGAGTTTAGAAGTCCATGGC
>JABFSV010000051.1 GCA_013140405.1 Methyloglobulus sp.
CTTCGCTAATCACTAAACCAGAAAGGGTGGCAGTTTCTGCGCCCAAGGTTTCTGCAAAACGTAATACCCGCAATATTTCATCGCGTTGTTGTGGCGGTAGGCGCTGTAGTTTGGGTGTCTCCACATATACAACAATACATTGGGCGTGCAGGCTTGCCGCCAGGCGCTTACCGGCGCGTACCAGCCGTTCAGCGATGGCGTTAGGGCCGATACAAATCAAGATGCACTCACCGATCTGCCATATATCCCGGATGGCATTATCATCCCGGTAATCCAGCATTTGGGCATCAACCCGGTCAGCAGTCAGCCGTAGCGATAACTCCCGCAACGCAATCAGGTTACCTTTGCGAAAAAAATGTTGCATCGCCCGTTCAGCTTGCTGGGGGATATAGACTTTGCCTTCTTTCAACCGCATCAATAAATCGTCGGGCGGCAAGTCGATTAATTCGATCTCATCGGCAAGTTCAAAAACCGTATCGGGAACCGTTTCCGTTACCTGTACTCCGGTAACCTGGTTGATGTCGTCATTCAGGCTTTCCAAATGTTGGACATTTAGGGTGCTATAGACATCAACCCCTGCTTTTAACAATTCATCAATATCCTGCCAACGTTTCGGATGCCTACATCCCACCGCATTACTGTGGGCTAACTCATCGATTAAAATTAAAGTGGGCTTGCGTTTTAGTGCGCCATCCAAATCAAACTCACGTTGCACAGTCCCTCGATATTGCACCAACTTAGGCGGCAAGACATCTAATCCTTGTAAGACGGCAATGGTTTCTTGGCGCTCATGGGTTTCGACTAGTCCTACTACAACATCAACCCCTTTAAGGCGTTTGCCATGGGCGGCTAAAAGCATGGCGTAGGTTTTACCGACACCCGCAGCTGCCCCGAAAAATATTTTTAATCGGCCACGTTTGCTCTGTTGTTCCTCACGTTCCACACGGGCGAGTAATACATCAGGATTTGGGCGTTCACTGTTCATGATGATTGATTCGTCGATCTTATGTGCATAATTTCATTTAGGTAACCAATTTCAAGGGCGATTTCGGCATCCTCTACCTAGTCACGTTGAACTGTCTATCGGTAAATGTCTATTTCCCTTTTTTCAATCGGAGAAGCGAATAATTACCCTGGGCTTGAACTGTCCCCTGGAGAGTGGTGAGAATTTCCTGGCATTGTGAAGAAATCAACCTTTTCTTGCCCAAGGATAGTTCTGCTGACTTGATATTGGTATTCAGACGAGAAAGCCTTAAGACTTCGCTGGTCAGTTTTAAGAACCGATCATAAGCAGTTTGTGCGCTTTTAAGGTCTGGATTATCCCTTAGTGCGGCAATGCCGCTTAGAGTATTAAGGGCTTTTTTAGCTGATCCGTCATAAGACTTGATGCTTTGTTCAATTTTATCCATCTGTTTGTCATCCGCCTCTTCAATATGTGGTTTGTGGAGGGCAAATATTTTAAAGCTGGCGGTGAGCGCTTCATACGCAGGCATGATAGTCCCATTACATTGATTATCCTTATTGTCCCGCTGGATGATACGGTTCAAGCTCTCTTCAAATCGTGCCATTTCTTGGGCGCATTCTGTTGAGGATATTTTTTGGGCTTTGAGATTGGTGTTTTGGACTGCCAGGCTCAGGATTGTTTCATCTAGTTTTCTGTACTGTGACCAACAAATATTAAATTCATTAACCAATTCTATCTCTTTTGAATACTTGCCTTGCTGGATGATGGATTCGATTTCCTTCCGGTTTTTTTCCACGTGATCGGTAGCTTGACGTGCTTTGACAGCAAAAGCTCCTGATTCCTCATCAGTAATTGCTAGTACGGCGTTTTTTTCAGCCTCAATAGCTTCGAGAAGTTTAATCCGCATCGTAGAGACTAAATCGCTCTTAATAGACTGGTTCTCGAATGGATTGTAACCCGCTTTATAAAGGCTGCCATACAGTGTGAATGCTCCCAAAACAGTAAGCGTTATTACCCAGGGCAAGATTGCAAATAATCTTCTCTTTGTCTTTTGTTCCATAATTCAGCCTATTAACTTAGTTTAAGGTCAGTTCATGATAATCCTTTGACGGAAAATCAATCCAAGCAATATCGACCCAAATTCCATGACACATCCTGGTCGGCTTAGTGAACGGCATCCAACGTCAGATTTAATCTCAAAACATTGACCCGCGGCTCTCCGAGCAAGCCCCATTGCCGCCCCTCAGTATGCGACTGCACTAATTCCCGAAGCTTTTCTGGGTTAATCTTTCGTACTTTGGCGATACGGTCGACTTGATATTCAGCCGCCGCCGGGCTAATGTGCGGATCAAGGCCACTGGCTGAAGCGGTGATCAGGTCAACTGGAACGGGTGCTTTATTTTCAGGATCGTTAGCTTGCAAAGCCGCAATACGAACCTTCACTGTCTCCACGAGGCTTGGATTACTAGGCCCTACGTTAGAACCGCTAGAAGCCCCGGCGTTATAAGGGCTAGGCGATGTCGCAGAAGGCCTTCCCCAAAAATAATCGGGCCGGGAAAAGGGTTGCCCGATAAGTTCAGACCCAGCAATATGCTCCTTGTTGACGAATAAACTGCCGTTGGCCTGACTTGGAAATAGCATCTGTGCGCCAAAGGTCACTAACAGCGGATAGGCAATGCCGGTTAAGAACGTAAAAAACAAGAGCATGATTAATGCAGGTTTGAGTTGTTGAGTCATGATACTTTCCTCCGTTAAAGCACTAAGGCTGTTAAGCCGAGATCGATTAACTTGATCCCGATGAAAGGCACAATGACACCGCCACCGCCGTAGATGAGTAAATTATTACGCAGCAACACTTCAGCACTTTGAGGACGGTAAGTAACGCCTTTCAACGCTAAAGGGATTAACGCAACGATGATCAGGGCGTTAAAAATGACGGCTGAGAGAATTGCATTGTCAGGGCTGCTAAGTCCCATGATATTTAGCGCACCCAATTCTGGATAGGTGCTGGCAAAAGCGGCAGGGACAATCGCAAAATACTTCGCCAAGTCATTGGCTAAGCTGAAAGTGGTTAATGCTCCGCGAGTCATCAGCATTTGTTTGCCAGTTTCGACGATTTCAATCAGTTTCGTCGGATTGGAATCTAAGTCGACCATATTTCCAGCTTCCTTGGCAGCTTGCGTACCTGAATTCATCGCCACCGCCACATCAGCCTGGGCTAGGGCTGGGGCATCATTAGTACCGTCTCCGGTCATCGCGACCAAGCGACCTTCCGCCTGTTGTTCGCGAATGAGCTTAAGTTTGGCTTCCGGTGTTGCCTCCGCCAAGAAATCGTCAACTCCGGCTTCCGCAGCAATGGCTGCTGCGGTCAATCGGTTATCGCCAGTAATCATGATGGTTTTAATGCCCATGCGCCGTAGCTCGACAAAACGTTCCTTGATTCCGCCTTTGACGGTATCTTTGAGTTCAATTACACCTAACACACGACCACCTTCAGCCACTAATAATGGTGTGCTGCCCCTACGCGCCACGTTATCAGCAAGATTTTTTGCCTCATCCGGAAACTTTCCCTGTTGCGATTCCACATAAGCACGAATAGCGTCCGCTGCACCTTTACGGATTTGTCGGTCGCCGATGTTAACGCCGCTCATTCGGGTTTGCGCGCTGAAAGCAACGAAGGTAGCGCCTAGTTCTTGGATATTGCGTTCCCTTAAGGCGAATTTTTGTTTGGCTAAAATGATAATGCTGCGGCCTTCCGGCGTTTCGTCAGCCAAGGTAGCTAACTGGGCGGAGTCTGCCAGTTCTTTTTCGCTGATGCCGCCAAGGGGATAAAAGCCCGATGCTTGCCGATTACCTAATGTGATTGTACCCGTCTTATCAAGCAGTAATACATCTACGTCGCCCGCTGCTTCAATAGCCCGCCCCGAGGTGGCGATGACATTTTTTTGCATCATCCGACCGATACCGGCGACACCAATCGCAGATAATAAACCGCCTATCGTGGTCGGTATCAAGCAAACCAAAAGCGCGACAAGTACAGTAATGGAAACTGGCGTACCCGATTTTGCGATGCCCACGCTGTAAATCGAATAAGGCAATAAAGTCACGGTGGTTAATAAAAATATCAAGGTCAGTGCAACCAATAAAATGGTCAGGGCAATTTCGTTAGGCGTTTTTTGGCGTGAGGCGCTTTCGACCATTGAAATCATGCGGTCGAGGAATGCTTCACCAGGATTTACCGTCACACGCACCACCAACCAATCGGATAACACCCGTGTTCCGCCCGTCACGGAACTGAAATCACCGCCGGATTCGCGGATGACCGGTGCACTTTCCCCAGTGATTGCACTCTCATCAACCGAGGCTGCCCCTTCGATGACTTCGCCATCGGCTGGCACGAAATCGCCTGCTTCGATTAAAACAATATCATCACGTCTTAATGACGTGCTGACCACTTTGGCGTAGTTGTTGCCGTAACGCGGTTCATCGAGTTTTTTTGCCATGAGTTCGCGTTTTGCACCGCGTAAGGATGCCGCCTGTGCTTTACTGCGGCCTTCAGCGATACTTTCAGCAAAATTGGCGAATAAAACCGTAAACCAAAGCCAAAAGGTTATGGCTAACATGAATCCGAGCTGTTGATAGTCGCCTTTGAAAACGCTTTCCAGGCATAAACCTGTGGTCAAAATGCTACCGATGTAAACCACAAACATCACCGGATTTTTCCATTGCTGTTGCGGTGCTAATTTACGTAACGTATCGAATAGTGCTTCAATCAGAAGCGCTTTTGTTATGAAGGGGTGCGTGTGATGTTTAGTGGTCATTAGGTAACTCCTTTTATCAATCAACTTAATGCAGATTTATGAGTTGTAAGTGTTCAACAATGGGCCCTAACGCCAATGCTGGCACAAAGGTTAACGCGCCTACCAATAAGATGGTTGCGATTAACAACAACACAAACAGAGGGGTATGCGTAGGCAAAGTACCCACGGTTATCGGCACCGATTTTTTGGCAGCTAATGATCCGGCGATCGCCAACACAGGGATAATGATCCCGTAACGACCAAACAACATGATGATACCTAGGACAATATTATAAAACGGTGTGTTGGCGCTTAAGCCTGCAAAGGCACTGCCGTTATTACCCGCCGCCGAAGAAAAAGCGTAAAGAATTTCACTAAAGCCGTGTGCGCCTGGATTGGCAATCGCCAGTTTGCCCACGTCCGTAACTACCGCCAATGCCGTTCCCATCAGGATAAAAAATGCCGGAATTAAGATAACAATTGCTGCCATTTTGATCTCGAAAGATTCAATTTTTTTACCCAGATATTCTGGCGTACGTCCGATCATCAACCCGGCAACAAAGACGGCAATGATAGCGAAAATCAACATGCCATAAAGCCCAGAACCGACACCTCCGAAAATGACTTCGCCCAATTGAATCAGGCACATCGGCACCATGCCACTCAGCGGCATAAACGAATCATGCATGGCATTCACCGAGCCATTAGAGGCAGCGGTCGTTGCCGTTGCCCAAAGCACTGAATTGACAATGCCGAAGCGGGTTTCCTTGTCCTCCATGTTCCCGCCCGATTGCGTCAGGCTGGGAGCTTGATCGACACCTAATGCCGACAATAATGGGTTGCCCGCTTGCTCGTAGTGGAGCGTTACCAGTAATGCGCCGAGCAAAACCACGGTCATTGTGGTTAAAATCGCCCAGCCTTGTCGTGTGTCATTGATCATCGTTCCAAAGCTATGGCATAAAGCGGCGGGGATTAATAAAATCGCCAATAACTCCAGAAAATTCGACAACGGCGTTGGATTTTCAAAAGGATGCGCGGAATTGGCATTAAAAAAACCGCCGCCATTCGTACCCAATTGCTTGATAGCAATCTGGGATGCTGCTGGGCCGACGGCAATAGTTTGGATATTGCTTTGCTCCCCTTGTG
>JABFSV010000014.1 GCA_013140405.1 Methyloglobulus sp.
GATACGAGTTAACGAGCGATCCGCAGCTATCATTTATATGCCAATGTAGGCAATGCCAAAGAATTACCGGCACAGGTCATTCGGCTGAGTTTGTTATGCCGAGTCAAAAGGCCAACATTTCTGGTGAGCTTAAGTTTTACGAAATGGTTTCAGATAATGGCAATACCATCAGTAGTGGCTTTTGCCCTACTTGCGGAAATCCGGTTTTAAAAAAATCATCCGGTTATCCAGGGCTGTTGTTTTTTCATGCCGCAACCTTGGATAACCCCAGTTTGTTTAAGCCCCAGAAAGTTTTTTGGCATGCAAGCCATCAACCTTGGGATTATGTTGACCCTAGTCTTGAACTGAAGGATAAAACGTAATCATACGCTCCATGATAAGACTTCAACCTTATCCAGAGTTTGTTGGTTAGTCATCTCATTAATAATGGAATACACCTAATGTATATCCCATGCCATTTTGAACAACCCAATATCGAAGCCCTGCACGAACTGATTCGTAGTCGTCCGTTGGCTACTTTGGTTACGCTGTCGTCAACGGGTATTAACGCAAATCATATTCCCTTGCATCTTTCGGAACAGCCCGCACCGTTCGGTACGTTACAAGGCCATGTCGCCCGCGCCAATCCAATCTTGAACGACCTGAATCCTGAGAACGAGGTGTTGGCGATATTCCACGGCTCGGACGCTTACATCAGTCCATCTTGGTATGCGACCAAGCAGGAGACGGGAAAGGTTGTGCCCACCTGGAATTACACCGTTGTCCATGCTTACGGTTCCCTTCGCATCATTGATGATGCAGCTTGGATTCGTCACCAACTTGAAGCGCTTACCAACCATAACGAAGCGGCTTTTCCTGAACCATGGGCGGTTTCAGATGCGCCACATGACTTTACCGAAAAGCTGATCGAAGCCATTGTGGGTATTGAAATATTGATTACGCGACTCGATGGCAAGTGGAAAGTCAGCCAAAACCAACCGGATAAAAATCAGGCTAGCGTGATACAAGGGCTGAGTGCAAGTGGACAAAGTGACGGGTTAACAATGGCCGAATTGGTTAAAGCAGGGGTAAAACCTACAAGTTCAATTTGAGTGTCGATTACTCATAAACAGGAGATTTCAATTGAAAACTTTAGAATCTATGGATGCTGAAAACACTTATCAAGTATTTGATTGGCTTTGGACTTCCGGGCAATTATCCGAGCAGGATATTCTCGGCTTACCGGCGTTGGGTGTTGATGTGGTAATAAATCTTGCCTTGCCCACCTCATCCCCTGCCTTACTGGGGGAAGCCGAATTAGTCACTCAGCAAGGTCTGGTCTATATACAAATTCCGGTTGAATGGGAAAAGCCTAAGCCTGAACAGTTTGCCCAATTCGTCGGAACGCTTAAGGCTTTCGAGGGGCATAACATTTGGGTGCATTGCGCCAAAAATATGCGGGTGTCTGCCTTCATCTACTTATATCGCAAGCTCATTCTGTCCGAGAGTGAGGAGGACGCTTCCTTTCCAATGCGAGAGATTTGGACTCCTAATGAAACGTGGCAGGCTTTTATCAAAAATATTTGTGATAATTAAACTGAAATCGGATATTCAAAGCACCCCCCTATCAATACCTTTGAAGACGGCTTGCACCCGGTCCCGCACACCTAATTTGGAAAGAATACTGGAGACGTGATTTTTTACCGTACCTTCCATTGTACCCAGGGCATTAGCGATTTCCATATTGTTATAACCACCGGCGATCAGGGCAAGCACCTCAATTTCCCGTGGTGTTAATGGAAAGGGGAAGCCGAGGCTATCAAAATCGTGGTCAATGTTCTTGATACCGTCCAGTGTACGTTCTGTCAGTGCCGGACGGAAACAACTTTCACCGGCCATTACCCGCCGGATGGCACTTACCAGTCGTTCCAACGAAACGTCCTTAAGCAAAAAGCCCTTGGCTCCGGCACGCATCCCTTGAAGCAAGACTTCATCATCGTCGAATGTCGTTAGCAAAATAGTAAATGGCAAATTTCCCTGGTTGCCCAGTGTTTCCAAGACTTTCAAACCAGAAATTTTGGGTAAGCGCACATCCAATAAGACTAAATCCGGTTTAGATTCCCTGATTATCCGAATGGCTTCTTCGCCGTCTCCAGCTTCTGCCACCACACAAATATCTTCGGTAAGTGCCAGTAATCCCCGGATTCCGCTACGCATCAGGGTATGGTCATCGACGACGACAACTCGAATCATGGTTACAGCCTGTCCGGTTTGGCGATACGGGCGGTCAGGGTAAAACCGCGCCTTGGAGCAGAAGCAATATCCAGCTCGCCATTGACAGACTCCAATCGTTCACGCATACCTTTCAAGCCGTGATTTTGTTCTAAGTTGGCTACGCCCATACCATCATCTCTGACAGTCAGATAAACAGCAGACTGATCGTTGCGAAATTCAATCCGCAGCTTTTTTGCTTTAGCATGTTTAAGAGTATTGGTGACCGCCTCTTGAACGCAGCGAAACAGAACATGGGCATGGGAAGGATCGCTGATCTGGAAATCATCAGGAAAAACCAGTTCGATTGAAAGTTCACTGATACCGGCTAATAAAGTCTCAATAGCCTTGCGCAACTCCATCCTGGGCTGGGTACGTACATTACTGACAACACCGCGCACCTCGCTTAGTAAGCGTTTGATCAGCGATAGGGCATCGTTTATCGGCGTTTTAGCCGAACCTTCCACCACTAAATTTTGGGCAAGTTCCAAATTCACCTTCAGAGCGACCAAATGATGTCCCAAGGCATCATGCAACTCGCGGGCGACAAACGCCCGTTCTGCCAATCGACTACTTTGGGCAAGCAAATCTTGCGTCGCTAAAAGTTCGGCGTTGAGGCGCTCGGCATCCCGCCGTCCACGTGCTTCTGACGCGGCAAGATAACCCATGAAGAAAGCGAAGGCATGAATAGAGAATACCGAGAAATGGGTTAACACGACATTTAGAAAATGAGGCAACTGTGGAAGCTCTAAAAAACTGACGGGGCCACCGATATGATCCAGCCATAAAACCCAAGCAATGAGCATTAGATTTTGTACTACGATCCAGGTAAACGCCATGCGACCAGGTAAAACTAGGGGAATTTCAGCGGCTACGATATACAACAAGTCCGTGTTGATCATGAATCCACAAAGTGCTTGGTAAGCAAGCAACAATGCGGGTTGCCAGCCCGGCTTTTGAAAGGCAATATTGCGGGTGTTAATCCAAAAAGCCGGACCGAAGCCTAAAAAACCAAAAATTGAGATAAAGGGAGGGAAAAAATAATTCGCTTCCTCTTTGGTTGCTGTTGCAGTAAAGACTTGTACGCCTAGCATGACCCAGAAAACCATGACTGAGAAGCGCAGCAGGGTTTCGATAGAAACGGTGGGTCTTGATTTTTTTTCTGTCGATATCATTAGTAGAGAAATTTGTTTCACCGGGCTTAGCAAGATAGATATTCTATACAGGCCATCCCAATAGCCAATCAAGAATAAAAAAAGCAAGGAAGACTGCCATTCCGATTCGTTCGCCGCAAATATCAACGTTTTCCGCATCCGATGAGGAATTCGAAGACTTGTCTTTGTTGCTTGATTTATTCATGAATACCGAATTTTAGTTATGATGCTTTATACCGACGAAAAGCATCATAACTAATTAATGGACTGTTGTCGTATGCCAAAAGTCATGCTTTCGACGTATGACTTTTGGCACATGTGCCTGATGATGATTCACGGTAAATTACTCAGAATTTCTAATCAGACATAGAACGGTTAGCCAAAATATTTTTACCGCTATAACATCGCAGCAATCAGGCTGTCTCCAGTTTATGTTACATTCGTCAAATCGCCATAATCTTAAAAAGGTAACTATGAAACGACTACTACCAACAATTACATTGCTTATTTTTCTGTATCTTATGGGCTGCACAGCACATCCGGCTTATAGCATCGGCCAATCATGGCGCGATAATCAATGCGACAATATTATGGACGCTGAGGAACGTAACCGTTGCATTTCGGGTGCTAAACAATCCTATGATGATTACAAAAGAGAAAGTGATGCCGCGATTGGAAAATAATTCTGACAAGCCTATGGCACCGCAGACTGTTTAGCCGATGTAATTCCCCGATTTAGATAGGGCATTCAGATCAATACACATACTCACAAGAAGAATCACCGATGAAAAACCTATTAAGTCTGTTGCTCGGAGTACTTTTTTCATTAACCGCTTGCACTGGTTCGCCACCAATAAAACCCGACAATAACCAAATTGGTGATTACAGCTATCTTAAAACCTACCTAACTTGGCTGATTGAGGAAGACATAGCAAAGCAGGATGTTGAAGGCTTGAGCGTCGCAATTGTGGATGACCAAAAGATCGTGTGGTCGCAAGGTTTTGGTTATGCGGATACCGCTTATAAGATCAAAGCATCACCGGAAACAGTTTACCGGGTCGGCTCCATTTCCAAGTTGTTTACCGATACGCTGGTGATGCAGTTGGCGGAACAAGGTAAGTTGGATATAGATAGACCCTTGCAATCTTATTTGCCCGAGTTTTCCATTAAAACTCGCTTTCCCAATGCGAAACCGATCACCCCGCGAAACATCATGACCCATCATTCCGGCTTGCCGGGCGATGTTGGTAGGGGCATGTGGACTAAAAACCCAGTACCGTTTAACCAACTTGTCAGCCAGCTTAAGGATGAGTATGTGGCTCATCCGCCCAATACCATCTGGTCGTACTCAAATTTAGGCATTACGCTGTTGGGCGCAATGCTGCAAGAAGTTACCGGCGAAAATTTTAATCACTATGCTGAGCGGCAATTGTTAAAACCCTTAGGCATGAATAGGGCGGCGTTTTCTTCCGGGATTGAGGGTAAATTTGCCGCCAAAGCCTATAAGGACCATGAAGAAAAACTTGAAGTGCCCCTGCGCGACATACCGGCGGGTGGCTTAAATGCGAATGTGTTGGACATGAGCCAGTTTATGAAGATGGTGTTTGCCGACGGTAAAGCGAATGGTCGGCAAATCCTCAAGCCGGAAACGCTAAAGGAAATACTGCGTCCGCAAAACAAGGCTGTGGCACTGGATGCCGGTTTCCAAATCGGACTTGGCTGGATGTTACGTAACGATCAGGGTATTGAAACGATAGCCGAACACGGCGGCGCTACCTTGTATCATAGAAGCCAGCTTAGCGTACTACCCCAGCATAAACTAGGTGTGATAGTCTCCGCAAATTCGCCCCCTACAGGCGATTTGTTTAGTAAACTTACCAATACTGCTTTAAAACTGGCAGTAGCTATAAAAACCGGCAAACAAGTGCCGATTGATGACGACAAGCCGATAATTACCACCCGGTCATTAAACGCGCAAGAGCAAATGATCGGTGCAGGGCAGTATGCAACATCGGTAGGCTACGTAAAATTAACGCCAGAAAATGATTCGTTGACCACCGAGGTGGATGATCATGCCATTGATCTGGTTGCCAGGGACGATGGTAACTATGGCATTCGTTATAAGCTGCTGGGTTTGTTTGCGATTGAGCCGGATGAGTTCACTCAATTCAGCCTATCGTTAAAAAATATTTTGGGGCATGATCTGGCATTAGGGCATTACCAAAACCAAAGCTTCGTTTTCGGCGAAAAAATCAAACCCGTGCCGATCTCTCAGTCTTGGCGCAATCGCCTTGGACAATACGAGATCATTAACCTTACTCAAGGCGAGGCACTGGTGCCCGAAAAATGTGCCCTAAAAGAGCAGGAAGGTTTTTTGATGTTGGAATATTCAATCCCTACCTTTGATATTAATAATTTGTCGTTGCCCATTGCGCCGATGTCAGATAAGGAAGCGACCATACTTGGGCAAGGTCGGGGAATGCAGGAAACCGTGC
>JABFSV010000417.1 GCA_013140405.1 Methyloglobulus sp.
GTCTTACGGAATATTGCTTGGTGCGCTCGTTATCGGCGGTTCCATCGGTTTGTTTGCAGCAAAAAAAGTAGCGATGACGCAAATGCCTGAACTCGTCGCCATCATGCACAGCTTGGTGGGTATGGCAGCGGTATTGGTTGGTTACGCCAACTTTATGGATACTTCACTAACATTGACTGGGGTAGAAAAAACCATCCATGAAGTTGAAATTTACTTAGGCATCCTGATCGGTGCGGTTACATTTTCCGGCTCGGTCATTGCTTTTTGTAAGCTCAGCGAAAAAATCAGCGGCAAACCCATGTTATTGCCTGCCCGTCACTGGCTTAATCTTGGCTTATTGATCGGCGCCATCGTTCTATGCGGGATGTTCTTGCACCAAACTGAAAGTGGTGGTGGACTTTATCCTTTAGGGATCATGACAGTAATAGCCCTGCTATTTGGTATACACATGGTTATGGCCATCGGCGGTGCTGATATGCCGGTGGTGGTTTCGATGCTCAACAGTTATTCTGGTTGGGCAGCAGCGGCAACGGGCTTCATGTTGAACAACGATTTGTTGATTGTGACGGGCGCACTCGTCGGTAGCAGCGGTGCGATCTTGAGTTACATCATGTGCCGCGCCATGAACCGCCATTTCCTTAGCGTTATCGCTGGTGGTTTCGGTACAGCATCCGGCGGTGAAGCCGCTGTAATTGAGGGCGAAGTCCATCCAATAGATGCCGAAGAAACAGCCCGGCTCCTTATGGACTCCAAAAACATCATGATTATCCCTGGCTATGGGATGGCGGTCGCGCAAGCACAACACACCGTCAACGAAATCACCAAATTCCTGCGGGACAAAGGCAAAAAAGTCGGTTTTGGCATCCATCCGGTCGCGGGACGTATGCCAGGACACATGAACGTGTTACTGGCAGAAGCTAAAGTACCTTACGATATCGTCTACGAAATGGATGAAATCAATGAAGACTGGGATAAAGTGGATGTCTCCATCGTGATTGGTGCTAACGACATCGTTAATCCATCTGCTTTAGATGACCCTAACAGTCCGATAGCTGGAATGCCGGTATTGGAATGCTGGAAAGGCGACACCACTATCGTCATGAAACGCAGTATGGCATCCGGTTATGCTGGCGTTGGCAATCCGTTGTTTGTGAAGGACAATACCCGAATGTTATTCGGTGATGCCAATAAGATGTTGCAGGAGGTGTTGAAGGCGTTGAAGGGTTAGTTTTTAGAATCAAGCTGTAAGACGGGTAAACCGTCTTACTTGGTTTTGTCCAATCTTTCCTTACAAAAAATATGTGGCCTGAATACTTTCCAGAACAATGTCCGCCAGTTGATGCGCGGAAGGATAAGCTTACAGTGTTTAGGCTCGTATCAAACATTCCACCAACTCAGTTAGATTTTCTCCCAACAATCAAGGAATCACCACACCGCAAATTTTCGGCTGAAGTCTTGTGTAATGCATGTGGCGTTTCAGTATTTAAAAATATCGATGACATACTAATAAAACGTGAGAGCTTTAAACCTTTGAGGCATAAGAAAGTGGCGTATGGTACTATCACGCCAGATGATGGCTTAGTGAAAGAAACTGGCAAACCATCGCACGTAACCTGGTGGCTTCAAACGGAAGAGCCGCACGCAACATTCTGTGAGGTAGTAAATGTCACGAAGTGATTACCTCGATAGCCTCATAAAAGACTTAAACCCCATAGAAGTTTTTGATTATTACGACGGCCCTAGGTTCTATAGTTGCCGTGACAAAGTTGGTCAAGTATTTTTAGTGTATTGGATCGATGAAACAGATGAATATAACGCATGGTTATATCTGCGTGTTAGCCCAGAGCGCTATTTATCTTTAAAATGCGGCAATATATCAATAGCTAAAGCTCTCGCTAATCCAGAAGAAGAATCTGCATTCGTCGTAAAAAATTATGGAACTGATTTTTCCGTAGAAGAAATATCAACTGCTCAGATTGAAGCTGACTGGCTGCCTCCAGTCAGCAGTTTTTTACATTTGAATGAATCCGCCTTGCCAGAAAAGACATTATCCGCCGTAGAGGTTGCTATGCGTTCTGATAGACAAGTCATTGACCTAGCTTTTGATAAATTGAGCAATGCACACGAAATGGGTTGCGGCAGGCTGGGCAAATTATTAGATTCATTTCAAGATTTTATCTATGCCTTAGCTTGTGGTTCACAGCTTGATGTTCGTCGAATCCCAGAAGTCATAAAATTTAAGAGTGAAGTTCTAGTTACGGGCTTGTACGCAAGTTCATTTGGTATTCGCCTACAATCAAAAGGTGGTGAGTTATTTCCTGGCGACGAAACAGAAAAGGCAATAGAAATTTTCGCCAATTTAATTTCCACTTTGGAAACGCCAGAGAAAATATCAGAAGAGCTTCACCACTACAATATTCTTGCGAGAAGTAGATTTAAGTATCTTTTACACTTACTGGTCGATTCAGAGGTATCGTTAGAAACAGATTGGGGGGCTCCTTCTGGGAGTACTTTGAAGTCCCGAGCATCGTTTAACGAAATTAAGCGTGCACTTATAAAACTAAAAGAAACGGATGATGCTACCAAAAATATTGTGGAACGACCTGCAAACTTGGTGGGAGTTGATGTTGAAAGCGCCTTCTTTGCATTGAAAATCGAAGGAAACGAAATAATAAAGGGCAAGCTATCCGACTTAGTTTCATCCCGACAATTTGATATCCCAAGTCGAATTATTGCCAAGCTTGAAGAGTCGTGCGTAATTGACCCCCTCACTGATCAGGAAAAATGGTCTTATATCCTCGTTGATTTTGAAAAACAATCGTCGTAATCCTGTACGTTAGAACTGACGTAAGGAAGCCCAACAATTCGACTAAAATTTCCGCCCACAAAGCCCAATATAAATTCGACGGAATATGAAATGATAAATCAAATTTTATTAAGTTAAGCGGCTACTGAGCTAATTCTGCTTTGGCGGCTTTCTCCTACTTTGTTTTATTTTCAGCAGGATCGGTTTTCTGTTTATCTGCTTCGGTCTTTTTCAATTCAGCCTCAAGTTCTATTTTTTCCCGTTCAGCTTGTGATTTGACCGCTAACTGTCCTCGCAATGCTTGCTCAGGATTTGGTTGAACCATTGATATTAGGACAATGACCACTACCAAAATCGATGTAATCCATCCCCACTTGTTCCACTTTAACCGGGACAAAATTGAAGAGCTATTAGAAACCTGATTTGAATTGGCCTTACTTAATTTAGTTACAGTTCCCGTTTCCAATTCATCAGAGTTATGCGTCCGTGCAATCTCATTCAGGGCGCTTTTTGCTTCGTTTAGTTCATGATCGTACACCTCGCGTCTATCAGGATCAGATAAAACATCATAGGCAAGGTTCAGGTTGTGTAATTTCTGAATTTCACCCTGATCTTCGGAATCGTGTTCCACATTATAACGGTGTAACAATACCTTATAGACTGCCCTGATTACTTCTTGACTCGCTTTCTGGCTAACCTCAAGTATCTCGTAATAATTAGTCATATTTTTCAATTTCAGCTATTGTTTCCATCCTATTGCTTTTTCTTGTACAAAAGAAAAGCAACATCTTTATCTTGCATTTGGCTCTATTGTTTATTTTAACGAGACAAATTGCTCAAGGCTTGATTTGGATCAAACAATTAGGTTTCCGTAACTCGTAACTGCTTACGGGTTTCGGCTAATGAAATATTAGCAAATTGTCGCTGTAGATTGTTTTGTTTTTTGACGACAAGATATAAGCAACATTACACCAGTGGAATCGAGGATAAACACGGCCTAATACCTAGATTCCGTTATAATTTATCAGACACTTCTTTTTAAGAAAATCCAAAATATCGTAATGAAAATAACTTTTTCTATCATCACTATCATTTTCCTGATTACTGGCTGCCAGTTCCAAAAGCCAGATTATTTGAAAATGCTAAGCCCGACTGAATTACATCAAACCATGCAAAATGGTGATATATTGCTGGTTGACGTACATACGCCACAACAACGGCATATTAAAGGCACTGACCTGTTTATCCCTTTTAATGAAGTCGAGAAATACCTGGATAAGCTGCCCCAAGATAAAAATACAGCAATTTATCTATATTGCGAAGGCGGCCCGATGGGTAATGCTGCCGCAAAATCACTGCATGAATTAGGTTACCAAAACTTATTTAATCTTGATGGCGGCACAAACGCTTGGAAAAAAGCAGGGTTTGAATTTGAATAACCTTGTTTGGATAGGTGCGCGTAATTCGCCAACTGTTCTTCGCATTGTTCTACCTCCTACCCATGCAGTTGTAATCCGCTTTACGCCTGTACTGGCATCATTTTTACTGATAGAATCCAAACCAACAATAGGTCAAAACAAAAACAAAAACTCATAAAAATAAGCCTGATTAGGAGGAGAAACCCATGCTAGAAGATATTTCCGAAGCACTCGATATTGCCAACCAACAAGCTGAACGCGCTAAAGAAGCGGCAAGCCGTTGTGACGATTTTTCCCAATATGCGGAACGCTCTCAGCGAACAGCCGAAGAATACGCACAAACAGCAAGCCAATATGCTGAACAAGCAGATCGTCAGGCTCGACAAGCGGAGTCAGCTCGTGAGCAGGCCGATGTGAGTGCTGAATCGGCTAGATCTTCCGCTGGTCAAGCGCAGGAATATGCCCAGATTTCAGCCAACAATGCCGATAACGCCAATGCTTATGCCGAAAGGGCAAACAGCAGTGCACGCGAAGCCAGTTCACAGGCAGAAGCGGCTGAGCAATCTGCCAGATATGCCAGTGAATTTGCTGGCAATGCGGATCGGTCTGCTAATGATGCAGGGCAGTCAGCTAATATAGCATTGGCAAATGCTGAACAAGCCGCATCAGCACGCCAACAGGCGGATTCGAACGCTGATTCGGCTAGATATGCCGCTGGACAATCACAAGAGTTTGCCCAAGTATCAGCCAATCATGCTGAGAATGCCAATGTTTACGCTGAAAGGGCAAGCAACTCTGCTCAGGAAGCCATTTCCCAAGCCGAAGCGGCAGGGCAATCCGCCGCAAATGCCCGCGATTTAGCTGGCAACGCAGACCAGTCTGCTTATAGCGCCCAACAATCAGCCAGTTCGGCGCAAACTCAAGCGGGTGAGGCGGAGCGGTACGCCAACGCGACAGTGGATGTACATAATAGGGCAGTGTCAGTATTTGCTGGTATCGAGCAAACCTCAAACTTGGCGCAATCAGCCATGAATGAGGCACAAAACTTCGCCCAGCAGTCACGTGAGCATCTTGCCCAAACAGCCGATTTAAGTGTACAAGCAAACAATCGTTGTCAAGAAATTGAACAACAGCTTAACGAAGCGACTATTTCTATGGGGCAAGCGCAGGAAATTCGGCAACAAGCAGAAAACCTACTGGCGCAAGTGCAACAGGTACTTAGGGAAAGCAAGGATGCCAAGCAGTCCGCTGAACAGGCGCGTGATGACGTGCAAAGGCTACGCGACCAGGTGCAAGCAGCCTTGGAAAGTATTCAGGCGCATTCGCACAGCGCTGAAAAAGCCGTAGCAGTGGCGAGCAGTGCCTCCAAAGACACCATAAAATTGATGTTTGATGCGAAAGATGCGGTTACGCGAGTTTTCGCTGCAACTAAATTTTAGAGATTGCGTTTGTAGTTTGGGCAGTAGTGCGGACACATGCAGTTCGTGTCCGCACTAAGTAAATACTGCAATCATCCGAAATGGTGGGCAAAGAAAATTGCCCACCTGATTGATTAAAAATACAGTCCCAATCAATTATCTTCCTGTTCTGGTTCTGGACTGTCGGGTTTAAACAATTCGGCGATCAGCTCCATTTGAGCGGTCAATTGGGGTATCTTGGGGAT
>JABFSV010000232.1 GCA_013140405.1 Methyloglobulus sp.
TGGAATGGCTGATTCTGCTGCATAAATTTTATTACCTGAAAGACCTTGCGGGTGCTTACGACTACACTCAGGACGAGCGTTATGCAGTCAAATGGATGGGCTTGATAGATTCATGGATTAAACAAGTGCCCGATGGTTTTATTGACAGTCAAGTGACAGGAAGACGCTTGCAGCAGTGGTTATTGTCGTATCAAACTTTCGTTAGTAAATGGCATTCTCAAACAATATCGCCAGCTTTTTTTGGACGCTTTATGTGTTCGGTCAATTCGCAAACCCATTATCTATGCACACACCTCACACCCGAAGGTAATCATCGGACGTTGGAGTTGTACGCTATTTTTCTGGTAGCAGTCACCTTCCCTGAATTGCAATCAGCACACTGGTTTTTGGCTTTTTCCAAACAAAAGCTGCTTGAAAATATGCGCCAAGATTTATTACCCGATGGCGTACACCGGGAACTCTCGACCGATTACCATCACACTGTACTCAAAAATTATCTGCGCTTTCGTGGTCTAGCGTTGCTCAACCAAATAGACTTGCCAACAGCTTGTGACGTGCTGTTAAAACAAGCTATCGAATTTTCGTATTACGTACACAAACCAGACGGTTTTATCCCTGCCATTAACGATGGGGATTGCAACAGTTATTTGCCGCTGCTCAAGAAAGCACACTCTTACTATCCAGACGCACACCTACAGTACGTCATCAGTAAAGGTGAAGAAGGTGTACCGCCCGTGCAACGGTCACGGGGTTTTACTGACAGCGGTTATTATGTGTTGCGTAGCGATTGGTCGGTAAAGCCCTACGGTGATGCACTGTATTTGTTTTTTGATTGCGCCCCTTTGGGTTTTGGTAGCCACGGACATTACGATGCCTTGAATTTTGAAATGGCAGCGTACGGTCATTCCTTGGTCGTCGATCCAGGCCGTTACACTTATAGTGAAATCAGTGAAGACGGCATCAATTGGCGAAAATATTTTAAAGGTTCATCTGCCCATAATACCGTAGTTGTTGATGGCTTAAGCCAAATGCCCTACCGTTGTGGACGGCCTGTTGACCCTGAACCTGAAGTCAGGCTAAAGCAGTTCGTATCTACGACAGGCTTCGATTTTTTGCACGGACAGGTTATCAGCCAGCAATATCCGGTTGTTCACGAACGCATGATTTATTTTATGCTGCCCGAATATTGGATAGTGACTGACCAGCTAAAAGCTGAAGGCAAGCATAACTACGACCTGTATTTTCATCTGGCGAGCAGGGCGCAAGATCAGACGAGTTTAGCCAGCAACGACGTGTGCCATATTGTCCGCGCCCCCAACTTGCTGATCGCACAACCCAAAGACAGTGATACCAAAGTTACTGTCGAGCAAGGTTATGTGTCGCCTGAGTATGGGATTAAACATAAGGCGCCGATTATCCGTTTCTCAAAACAGCAAGTAAGCACAACGGCATTTCACACAGTTGTTTACCCGTATCGAGACGTAGAACCCACGCTACAGGTTACAGAGATACCTGTTTATCAAAATGGACGCTTGTGCAAATCTGCTGAAGCATCGGCTTTGCAAATCAATTTGTCCTTCAATGAAAATACTTACGTGGATTATTTCTTTTCCAATCCGGGTGCAACTAAAGCTGAATACTCCTTTGCTGATGTCCATTGCGTATGCCGGATGTTATTCATAAGGCGTAACGGTTCTGGAGAAATCGTTAACCTGCAAGCTGAAAGCGCATCCTTTATTACCTTGAATGATGATAATTTTTTGAATTTCGGGACGGATTCGCTGACGCTCAGTTATGCAAACCAGTATTTGTCGTTAACAACATCAAAGCGGACATTAATGACCAGACTGGACAAAATTGAAGGCTTTCATTTTGGGGGCAATTTAGCGGAATGGTGGATGGAGGTTATTGATGGAAATAAATGATGTTTGCTACCCGCAAATCAATAAGGCTTTAGACAAGGGATTAATCGCGCAGTTATTTCACCGTCGCTTTTTTTCGTCCACAAGCCCTGATAATTCTGGTTCTATCGTCATCGAATCGTGCGAGATCAACAACAAACGCCATAAACCCAGCAAGAGTTTTGTGCTTTCGTATCATTTGAGCTTGCTTGATACACAAACGGGAACACGTAGCGAACAAGTGATTGGTGCAAGGCTTTGTAAGCTGGGTCAGGGCAAGCGAGAGTTACACGAAGAATGCGAAAAACACAGTCGGAATACGGGGACATCATCGCAAGTCGTCTACGTACCCGAATTGGAAATGATGTTGTGGGTATTCCCGCAGGACAGGAAACTGGTGCATCTTGCCCAGATTTTGGACGCTGAGTTCCTGAAAAGCCATTTGGGCGAAATGCTACCTTTGCTTGGATGCAATCCCTCTAACCGTATCAGTGGCGTACAAGCGGACGTGTTGCATTATTTGCCAGAGCGTTCCTGCATGATACGTTATCGGCTGACGGTTGATGATCCGAGTCATGCAAGCTGCGAACACAAAATAATCTATGGGAAAAACTACCGTGATGACCGGGGCGTTGAAGTTTTCTCAATTATGAAGCAATTGCTGGAACAATTGCCTAAGTGCGCTATTCCATTGGTCTACGATGCACAATACAGGACGCTTTGGCAGTCACATTTATCAGGTGTTCCCTTGGAATGGCGGGATTTGGAAACAAACAATGCACCGGGCTTATTGAAAAATATAGCTACTTGCCTTGCCGCTTTCCAGGATTGCCAGGTGCAAACAACTGGCTATTACGGGTTTAAAGAAATTGATGAACAATTGTTCGATACCATCAAGGCGGCAAAGCCCCAGGATAAATCGCTATCTGAACAAATCGCCGATTGGGTAGCTACCCTGTTAGCCATAAGAGATGAATTGTCGTGGCCTAAGGAGATTACCTTTCCACTCCATCAAGATCTTAAATTTGGCAATATATTGGTTGAAGAGAATAGCGCCTGCTTGATTGATTTGGACAGCGTTTGCTTGGGCGACCCATTGGCGGATATAGGCAGTTTGGTCACGAATTTTTATCGTAATGGCCTTCATGCCGGAAGGGATGTGGCTTACGTAAACAATATCGTGGACTTGTTCCTATCTAGTTATGAGAATTCTGTAACTTGGGAGGTTGATAAGCCTCGGTTAAATTGGTTTATTGCTGCCGCTTTCGTCCATGAAGTCATCCGTCGAATCCTAAGACAACGCCATGAAATTGACCTGAAACACATCCAAACCTACCTTGATTTAAGTAAGCGCTATGCGGGTTTGATTGTAGAGGAATTGGAAAATGCTTAAGGAATTCCTGAACAGGCTGATTCCGCTCATGGTTCGACCGGCTCACCACGAACGGAATCAACACCTTAACGTTCGTTCTGAGCCTGCACCACAGGCACTTCCGTTGGTCGTCGAGGGACTTGCCCAGGAATTCCTTAAGAAAAACAATCCTGCCCTTAAGCGGATTTTCCTGGCTCGGCACGGGGAAAGCGTAGCCAATCAACAAAAATTGGTTTCCGGACAACTGGACGCGCCGTTGACGGAAAAAGGCAGGAACCAAGCGCAATGGCTGTGCGATGTGCTGAGAAATGAAACGCTATCCGCGATTTACACGAGCAGCTTAAGCAGGACAATTGAAACTGCCCGACCCACCGCCGAATATCATGGCATCGGTATTCAAGCGGTAGATAACCTTAAAGAGATACATTTCGGCGTATTGCAGGGTAGGCCAACCGATGGGTCAGACAAGGATGCCCAAGCACTGTGGCAGGCAAAGGCCGCTGATAAAGAGGCTTTTTATATCCCAGATAGTGAGGGCAACTGTGCCTTTGAAAATCGAGTCACTGAATGCCTTGAATCGGTGTTACAGGATTTACAAGGCGCTATATTAATCGTCGCACACAGAAACACCAATGAAGTGATCCTGTCCAAATTACTAGGTTTTGGATCATCTGCTGACAAGGTTATCAATGTCAAAAACAAGTACCTCTACGAAATAGAATTGAGCGATACACCGTCCATCAACACAATCCGGTTAGGTGGCGAGTTTCACGGCAAGAAATATGTGGGGCTAAAGGATGAGTAATAATAATACTATAGATTTAAGGGGCAAAAAGCCCTCTCCAGAGGGAGAGGGTTGGGTGATGGGAAATCATAATAAGGGAAAAAACCCATTCAAATGCCCTCATCCTAGCTTGCTCTCTAAGGAAAAAGGAGTCCGTGTCCTTAACTCGACAACAAACGAGATGGGTGGCATCAGCCAAGAATTCGCTGTGTTTATGGATACAGCCAAAATGAAGGCCTTGTTCCAGCAGGAGCTTCCCGATTGCTTGTCAGGCAATTGGAAATTGACCAATTGTCAAATTCAACATCCTCGATATAAGACGTACCTTAACCCCAAGTCCCGCAACAAGTCGTTTTTGGCGTTGGCTTATCACTTGGAAGGGGTCAATGAACAAACACAGGCGGCGGATAACCGGATACTGTATGTCAAGGCCTATCTTGGAGAACGCAGCCAAACCGAATATTTAAAAGTATGCGCTGACCCTTCCCAACAAGGTGCAGTGCTACATATAGAGAAATTGGGCATGATTGGCTGGTTTTTCCCTGGTGATCCTGCACTTCCCTGGTTATCCAAGGTATTGGATAAGGAATTCATTCGAAACTATTTTGCCGATTTTTTATTGCTTCAATATGACCTCCCGTTCATTGCAATAAGGGAAATTGCTTTAAGCATCATTAATTACCGCCCAGAAATCCGCTGTACTTATCGCTATGATATTGAGCGCCTTGCTGGAGCCACGCAAACCTTATACGGCAAAACCTTTGCCGACGGGAGCGGGGCGGAGATTCATCGGCGCATCGTGGATTTGTATCAGCACATGGAAAATAGGCGTGAGAATTTCGTTATGCCATGGCTGTTAGGATATGACTACATCCTGCATACGCTATGGATGGATGGCCTTGATGGTATACCCTTGCTAGACATCGTTAACGAGCAAAATGCAGATCGCCTGATGGCACGGCTGGCACGGCATTTAGTTGATTTTCATAGTGTAACTATTGACGGATTAGAAACCATTTCAGCGGAAGAACAGCTCGCCGAAATTGAAAAAAAATGTACGAAACTACAAAACGTTTTTCCAGGCTTATCCAAGCGCATTAAAGCTGTTTTAGTTAATTTGAGTGAGCAAAAACCAGATACGCCGTTAGGCTCCTTGCGGCTTATTCATGGTGATTTTCACATCCAACAGCTATTGCTACTGGATGACAATCGAATTGCGCTATTTGATTTTGACGAGCTGGCGATTGCTGATCCTTTGGTGGATGTGGCAAATTTCTCCGCAGACCTATATACATTGAAGTTAGGAAAGTGCTTTACCGAAAAGTTAATAAAGCAGTTATTCACCGCTTATAAGGCTGCATCGGACAACGATATCAACGCCGCTCACTTTGCCTGGCATTTACGTGTGCAACTACTGACTCGGGCGTATCGGGCGTATAGTCAGCAGAAACCCAATCTTGAGTACCTTGTCGAGCAATTTCTTGTTACTGCGGAAGTTGGGTACGTGGATGGTTATGTTGAAAAAGAGAGGTCAAAGTAATGTTCGGTAAAGCTAAACTTAAACTATCCAAAAAACCACGCTCACGTTTTTCTCAAATCGTATTCGCACATCTGCGAAGAGTCCGTAAAGATATTTTTTTCGCCAGCTTTTGTATCTTGGGGTCAACGCTGACCACGCTCATAATCCCGTGGCCGATGAAGCTGATTTTCGACAATGTATTGTCTGATAAGCCGTTACCTGCCCTGCTTATGCCATTTCAGGATGTGTTTGCGAATGGCAATGCACAGACCTTATTGATATTGTGCGGGAGCATGATAGGCATTGCTTT
>JABFSV010000056.1 GCA_013140405.1 Methyloglobulus sp.
GCTGGTATGCGATAACCCATCGCACCCGCCATCATAAACACAAAATAAACCGTTGCCATCACAATAAGCGTGGGCATAACCCCCACATCCGTATCCGTCGCAAAAAATTTGATTAACTCTGCGGCTAAGGGTGAACCTATCATGGCACCACCGCCAAAACCCATGATCGCCATGCCCGTCGCCATGCCCCGGCGGTCTGGAAACCACTTAATCAAGGTCGAGACGGGTGAGATATAACCCAAGCCCAAACCGATACCACCAATCACGCCAGAACCCAGCAACATCATCCAAAACTGGTGGTAATAAATTCCCGCAGCGGAAAACAACATGCCACCACACCAGCAAAGAGCGCTAACAACCGCCGCTTTGCGTGGGCCGACGTGTTCAAGCCAACCACCCCATAAGGCGGCAGATGAGCCTAAAAAGACAAAAAACAGCGTATACATCCAACCTAAGGTCGAAATTTTCCAATCGCAATGGGTAACGGTCAGTTCCTGCAAAAAACCGATTTCAGCACTACAGCCTATGGTTTCTTTGATGCCAACGGCTTTTGAAAGCGGCAACCAAAACACGGAAAAACCATACGCCATGCCTATACAGAGATGAATTGCCAAGGCAGCAGGCGGCATCAGCCAACGGTTGAAACCGGGCTGTGCGATGATACGTTCTTTGGACAATAATCTTGGGCTTGCTCTGCTCATTAGGGTGTTTGCAGGTGTTGGTTTATGTCATTACAAGGAATTGAGGAGTGCTAAAGTAACCTACAATTGTCGCTCGGACAAGTTTGGACAAAGGTTAACTTTCTGATTGTATTTGTGTCCAATAAACCCAAAGCGAATCACACTCCAGTTGGTCAAGCCATCAGTAAAACGGCTTCGGTTTCAGCGAAAAGTTTATTAACGATTATGAAACCCAGCTCCCCCACCATTGTGGCTTGGAGCTTGTCCGGCTGGCGGGTTCATGGGTGCAGGCGCTTGTCCGGCTGGTGTATGATTCCACGGAATATTGGGCTGTTGCTGCGGCAACATAGTTGGATTCCTTGAGCCATTAGATGAAAATCCACCATTGTTCCAATAACGACCGCGACCATAAGGTGGCGCGACAATGATCGGTTGGTTTTGTCTTTGTTGCGCGGCTATTGCCTGTTGTTCTTGCGCTATAACGCTACGCCGCTGTAACTCCAGGCTTTCTTGCTTTTCTAATTCTGCTTGCTGTTGTTTTTCCGCTTCCTTCTTTGCCGCGTCATTAGCTGCCTGTTCTTTCTGCCAAACCTGCAACCTTGCCTTAGAATCCTCAACTTCCTGCGGAGTCATTTCCTTTACCTTAATAACACCCTGTGGCATTGAGCCTGATGAACATGGATTAGATTGATAGATAGTTTTTCCTGAAGCGTCCTTGCACTTGAATACCTCGGCATGAATAGATAAGGAAAAAACCAAAAGCGCTATAAAAATGTAATTGTTGTGTTTCATGATTGAATCCCCCTACATTTTCGTTCTGAGTAAAAAACAACGAAACTTATTTCGCCTCAGCTTGTTGCTTGCCAGCCATCAACATCCGCGCCAATCGCCGCAATCCATCCGATGAAACCTCTAAACCAAACGGTGCGCCAATATTTTCAAGCTCATACATCACATCGGTGGCAGCAATGAACGTCATATAGCGCAAACCCTCAATTTCCGGTAATTCTTTTGCCAGGGTTCGTAATTGCGGTGCTAGTTTTTGCCAAGTGTCGGTAAAAAACACCCGCACTGGATCAGCACTTTCTGGGCTTTGCGATTTCAATCCCGCTTGGAAAGCGCTACGTGATTCCACTAAAATTTCCGTCAAAGTATCGCGCAGTTCTTGGGATTGCGTTTCGCTGGCGGCCTGATTGATGGCTTTGCTCAAAAAACCATCCCATTCTTGCCAGTTCGCTTGCCACTGTTTTTGTTCTGCTTCGGTAAAGGGTGCTTCTGGTTTTGGATTCAGTTTTTTTAATGGCGCATCAAATGCCAACTTAACTTTTATGCCGTCATCATTGGCTTCAGCACCGCTAAATTTTAAAGTGGCCAATATTTTTTTGATTTCACCCGCGTTTTCTTTGGGCAAAAACCCCGTCAACGTGCGTTCCATATCACCGCGAGACTTATTCAAGTCCAGCTTAACTTCAGCCAGTTTTGGTGCAGCTGCTTTCAATATCAAATCTTGCAATTGTGCAATCGCTAATTGACGGCCTTGCTTATCGTAAGCATTTGCCTTGGTGACGGGTATGCTGAGTACCGACTGGTCTGCGCTAATTGTCGGTTTTTGAAACGTTTCCAACGCACCATCCCAAGCCAAAAAGGGAATACACTGCCCAGCAAAAGACTTGCCAAGTTGCGCCTGAACATCATTCAGTAGCTTGATTTGTCCACCTTCACCTGAAATTCTGGGGTTATAGAGTTTGAGAAAACTGCATTTATGTTTGTCATTCCAAACTTCAGCAGCACCGCCCTCACCCTTGAAAAGCTGGCTGACCACGGCTTTTTTAATTAGGCTGTAGTCTAATTGTATGGGCAGATTGTGGGGTTCAGCCAATCCTGTTTTCGCCGCCCCAGCAAGAATGCTTACGATGATAGTCAATAAATATTTGTTCACGTATTTGCTCCTAAATTTATATGCTGATTATTATTTTGAGTCGATGATCGGTTTAGCATTTTCCTGATTGCCCGTTGTTTCAATAGCAGTACTGTCAGGTGAATCAGCTTTCACCGCTTCATCAACGGGATGCTTAATCCTTGTAAATTGCTGCCCGATAAACAAATCGTTGCTGACCGCCGTCACATCGCTAAGCCAGTGTGTAGACCTTTGACAAGATTCTGAAAAGGGTGGTTCTTTACAAACATCAATCTTGCCGTCTTTCAACACATTAAAATGCAAGCCAGGCAATGGCCTTACCCGCATTTCCGGTAATGGGATGCTGTAGTCCAAAATAGTGGATTCTTTAAAATCCAATAAATTAAGCAGCAGTTTCGGCAATTGGTAAAGTGGCAAACTACCAACCTTCAACGGGCCTTTTTTGCCATCTATGATAATCATAGGGGTACTGACATAAAACTTGAACATTTCGGGAGTGAAATCACTGCGGTTAGCAGCCAACACCCCCGAATCAACATAACCGGCAAAATTCTCACCCAAAAACGGTAAGTGATCGCCAAACACGACAATAATGCCATCCGGGTCACGCTTACGCATAAGGTCGATGAAGGTCATTAATTCCCGGGATTTGTAATAGATTGTATTGGCATAAGTGGTGACTTCTTCCACCTTAGATTTTGCCGTGATTTTGCTTGGACGCGTCGCACCCAAAGGATAATTCCAGTGCCCAAAGTAAGTCACAATATAATCCAGCATCGGCTCTTTCTTATCCAGCGAATCCGATATTTTCTCCATGACCTGACGGTATAGCGTGGCATCCGCCATGAATTCCCGATTCATGTCGTCCTGGACAAAATCAGCTATCGACCAATAAGTTTGAAATCCGACATTCCGGTAAGCATTAACACGATTCCAAAACACCGGCACATTCGGATGCGAGGCAATAGTTCGGTAGCCCTTATCAGCCAGGATATGGGGCAGACAAGGCACTGAATTCTTTAACTGCCGTTCAAATTTAACATTGTCTTTTGTGACGGGAAATCCGCATAGCACTTCAAACTCTGAGTTCGCCGTGTACCCGCCAAACACTGGCGGCATAGCATTTGAATAATCCGTGCTTTCCCACAACTTGCGAAATTCTGGTGACAATGGATTCTGGTTATATCCCGCTTTTTTTAGACGGTTAGGATCCCAGAACGACTCCAGCAACACCAAATGGATATTGCGTGGGACAAACGTTTTCTCAGGCTCTGTAGATTTGTTTTCGGGAATTGCATCCAATAAATTGTTGGCGGAATCTTGGGCAATATCCATGTCGGGCGCAGCATCCGCCAAGGCGAAATAGCGCGAACCCTCTTGCAAACTGTATAAAGTTGCGCCATGCCAAATATAGTTGGAGCGTTGATCCCACACAGAATTGCCGGTGTATTTGTCGATTGGCTCCACAATCATGGTCGGCTTATAGACGATGGTAATACCCAACAGCAAGACCACCAAAGTCGCAAGATAAGCGCTCCAATGCCGCATCGTAAAATTAAAGAACACCAAACTAGCAACCGCAGCCAACGGTATCGCCGCCGCAAAAAAACGCCAGCCTTCCAGAATCAACAACAATGAACGCAGGGCAAACACATCATCAGGCATGATCGGGCCGCCAAAAAACGCGATTTTTATGGCATTGCCTACGTAAAAAAGACCCATCAACAATGCTTGAATCACCAAAAAAGCCCATACCCGTTTCGACAAGGCATAAAGGATATACGCAACCAGCAATTGTAGTAAGAAATCTAAAGGTAGCGCATTGACCTTTATCTGCACATCAAACTTCAACGCGCTAACTAAATAAAATATAAAGTAAAATAACGCAGTGGAAACCAGGGGTATGAGTTTTGCGGGCATGGTTTTGGGAGTAAATGTTTTGGGTTAAGGCTACACCAACCAAGATGAATGTTAAATGAATGACCGGGCATCTTAGCATAATCCTTAGCCTTACCAAGTTATCGCTTGTCCATGGACACAATGCTTCCGAATACAGCCTCAATCTTTATCAAAACATCTTCCTAATCATGGCTACATATCACACGGATGGATATGCCACAGTGGGTGCGTAGTATGACTCACTTCTTTAATGATGTTTCGCGGGTTTTTTAAAGTCTTTGTCGATTTTTAAGGTTTTTGGGATCACATTACTTGCGCTATTGCCTCTGTAACTTCATCCATCATAGAATGCGGCTTTAATCTAAATTAATGGAGTTTTTATGTCAGATACAATTTGGTTCAGGACGGGGGAAGCCACCGTATTTTCCAGCGAAGGGCAAGGTACGGATGCCATGCCGGAAATTTTGATTGGTAGCGTTAAAGGCCCCGCTGGGAATGCTTTCGCCAACTTGATGGGGCAAACTGAGGGACATACCCGTATGTTTGCCATCCGTGCTTGTAACCAGCAGGTTCGTCCAGCCACCTTGATGGTGCCGAAAGTGACTATCAAGTCGTCAGCTTATGTGAATTTATTTGGTGGGCCAGTGCAATCCGCCGTGGCAGATGCGGTATTGGATAGTGTTATTGCTGGCGTTATCCCCGCAGATAAGGCGAATGACTTGTGTATTATTGCCATGCTTTGGATAGCCCCAGAATGTGCCACGAACCCTGACCTGGACAGGAAGGACTTATACCGCACTAATTATGAAGCGATGAAGCTCGCCATCTCCCGCGCCATGAGCAACTCACCCAGCATCGAAGAGTTGATTGCCAACCGACATAAAATCGTCCACGAAATGTATGACCCTGAGACGGGCGAATCGCAGTGGTGAAGAAAACAGGCGGAAGGCTAAAGGCACAAGGCGAAAACCGCCTTGTTTTTCCTTTTGCCTTGCGCCTTTAGCCTTGTGCCTATGTATGAAGCCTGCCCAGAATGCGATTTATTGCTGAATCGTCCTGTACCAGAACCGGGCGACAAAGCCCACTGCCCTCGCTGTGGATACTTACTACAACGCCCTCACAAGCACAGCATAGAACGGACACTGGCGTTATCACTTGCGGGACTTATCCTAATGATACCCGCCAATCTGCTACCAATGATCGGTATCAATATTCTCGGAAATAGCATGGACGGCAATCTATGGACTGGTGTATCGGTGCTGTTCAAGGAAGATATGTGGGCAGTTGCAATTTTGGTCTTGTTATCCAGCGTCCTTCTGCCTTTCGTCAATATGGGCTTTGCTTTTCTGATTAGCTTTCACCTTTTTATAGAAAAACCCAAT
>JABFSV010000009.1 GCA_013140405.1 Methyloglobulus sp.
TGCTGGATTATGTCCATATCAATAGCGAAGACCTGAAAACCGCCTACCGCAAAAAGTTGGCAAACAGCCAACTGAGCGACCAACAACAGCAGGATTACGAGAAAGAATTGATCGCAGGTTTAAGGTCTTACACTTACCTTTCTAAATAAGGATAAAATTAAAAAATGGTAGGATCACAACTAAAGCCAGCTTTAATTTTCACAATGTAATATGGCAAGGTTTTTTCTACATCAACAATCGAGGAGAAGGCTAGTGAATAACAATAAAAATATTTGGTCTAAGTTGATTTTTTCGGCGCTCACGTCGATCATCATGGTTGGCTTATCAACAACCGCTTCTGCAAATGTCTGGCCTTCGGCTGGCGCATTGGATTTGATTAAATCCACCTGCCCATCTGGCCCAAACCAACATCAAGAACTCACTGAATTAAAAAAGGAAATTGCCGCTGCCGAGTCTCTCAATCTAGCCCGTATCATGGCGCTTGCACCCACTGACGACGCAATTGATGCACTCAAGAACGCCCGTACCATGATGCCTTTCAGCGACGACCTGCGTACCGCCGAAACTCGGCTTAACGATGCGCGTTCACGAATCATGCTGGCATCTTCTCAAGAACAAGTCGCTGATGAATTCGACGGCATGATGCTCGCAGGGCTGGATAACGACCGTGCCGCCCACGTCAATATTGGTAGCGGAGGCTGTGATTACTCAACAGGGGAGCTTATTGCGATTGCAATTGGTTTGATTTTGGGGATTATTCCTGGGTTGATTCTGCTGATTGTCTTATGCTAACAAATTGATTTAAATAATAAAGGGGCTATTTATGCCCCTTTATTTAGGACTTCTAATCAAATATCAAAGTCATGCGATGATGCTTAAAAGCCCCAGTTTGTTCTTAGATTTTTCTTATTCTGATTATTTTCCAGAATGTTTTTCTTCCAACGTACCGACATTTGAGCTAACGAATTTCTTTGGGTTTGAATTCTTCATGGTGTGTTCAGGCACTGCTGCTGGTGTAGGATCGGAGTTTTGCATAACATGCTCAGGTGCTGATGTTGGCGCAGCCTCTGGAGTCGGCGTTGGGTCGCTGTTTTGCATGTGATGCCCGAGTGAAGGCTCGGCTTTGGGTTCAGGTGAAGGATTGCCGTTTTGCATCTTCATCTCCGCAGTTGCTATCCCAGATACTGAGAAGGCTAATAATGTTGCTAATATCAAATTTTTCATCTTTCGGCCTTATGTTGTGTCGTTAATTGAGCCTGATTACCAATGAATATTGATAAAAAGAAACTTACCCATTTATCGGGTGCTGTCATTCTTGCATCTTTAGCAAAGATGACCTTGATATAGATCAAAGCCAAGTTGAATAGACTATCGCCTCACCATTATGTACAAGCACAGTCCAAGGTGCAGATTAGCCATGAACCATGCTAGTATGTTGTAAACATAACAAACTTATTCTCGGACTATCAAAAATGAAAGCAGACATCGGATTAATTGGCTTAGCGGTAATGGGGCAAAATTTGGTACTCAACATGAACGACCACGGCTATAAAGTGGCAGTTCATAATCGTACGAGCGCCACCACAGATGAATTCCTGGCTGGCCCTGCCAATGGCACACAAGTCATCGGCGCACATTCCTTGCAAGAACTGGTCGATAGTTTAAAGTCACCACGCATTGTCATGTTGATGGTGAAAGCAGGGGATGTGGTCGATCAATACATTGATAAGCTAGTGCCATTATTGTCTGCTGGCGATATTATTGTTGATGGCGGTAATTCACTGTATACCGACACCAATCGTCGGACTGTTGCTCTTAAAGAAAAAAATCTCCGTTACATTGGCACAGGCGTATCCGGCGGCGAAGAAGGCGCACGCAACGGGCCTTCCATCATGCCGGGCGGCAATAAAGAAGCATGGCCTTATGTAAAGCCTATCTTTCAGGCCATTAGCGCCAAAGTGGACGGCGACCCGTGTTGCGAATGGGTGGGCGATAACGGCGCAGGCCACTATGTAAAGATGGTGCATAACGGCATCGAATACGGCGATATGCAAATCATCTGTGAAGCCTATCAATTGCTCTCTGAGGGGCTGGGCTTGAGTGCTGATGAAATGCACACTATTTTTGACGAATGGAATAAAGGCGAACTCAGCTCATATTTGGTCGAAATTACCGCAGCGATCCTGGCTTATAAAGATGAAGACGGCTCGCCATTACTGCATAAAATACTCGATACCGCCGGACAAAAAGGCACAGGCAAATGGACGGGCATCAACGCCCTGGATTTGGGCATACCTTTAACGTTGATTGGCGAGGCAGTGTTTGCCCGTTGTTTATCGGCACAGAAATCAGAGCGCATCAAAGCTGCCGAATTCCTTGCTAGACCCAAGCAAACGTTCACTGGCGATAAACAAGCCATGATTAATGCCATTCGTGATGCTCTATATGCCGCCAAGATTATTTCTTACGCCCAAGGCTTCCGCTTACTGCGTGAGGCTTCAACAGAATACAACTTCGACCTCAACTACGGCGAAATCGCTTTAATGTGGCGCGGCGGCTGTATTATCCGCAGCCAGTTCTTGAATGACATTAAACAGGCTTACCATACCAACCCCGACCTTGAAAACCTGTTGTTGGCCGATTTTTTTATCGACACCATGAGACACGCTGAAAAAGGCTGGCGCAAAGCCGTTATTTTAGGTATCGAAATGGGTATACCGACACCTGCATTTTCCTCTGCTTTGGCTTATTTCGACGGCTACCGCACCGAACGTCTTCCTGCCAATTTATTGCAAGCACAACGGGATTATTTCGGGGCGCACACATACGAGCGTACCGACAGGCCTAGAGGCGAGTTTTTTCATACCGATTGGACAGGGCATGGCGGGAAGATGGCTTCGTCAACTTATAATGTGTAGTTAGAAAGCAATAAATGAACCCACCCAAATCGATCCCCATTAAATCTGAAGTTCTAAAAAACCTTATAGAACATTGGTGGTGTGTCATGGATGAAGATGCTTTAGACATACCATTGACACACGTTAACCAACTGAACAGTTTGGGAGAAGCTCCTATTCATATCGCTGCATGGAAGGGTAGCGTAACAGATTTAAGTTGGCTTTTGGAGAACGGAGCTGATGTTAATCAACCAAGTGAATTTAAAATGACGCCCCTTCATTACGCTTATATGGGAGATAAGCCTGAAAACATCAAAGTCTTGTTGAAGGCGGGAGCGAATCAAACCGCTAGAACTGAAATGGGTTTGCTACCCGCTGGGGGCACAACCGCAGAAGCGTTACGTGCCGAAAAGAACCGATACTAAGCTTATGTTGGAACTCGTAGTTCGTAGGTTGGGGTGAACTTTTGAATCCCAACAAATAAAATAACTCATAATGTTGGGGTTAGTGCCTCACCCCAACCTACTAATTAATATAAAAAATCTATGTTGAATCTTGCGCCTTTGGCCTTGAACCTATTTTGAGAAAACCATGAACGCCGAACCCTGCACTTACGTTATTTATGGCGCGACAGGCAACCTGTCCCGCATCAAACTCATGCCCGCGCTGTATCATTTAGATGTAGCGAACCAGTTGCCGGAAGGCACTCGGATTATCGCCATCGGGCGTAGGCCGTGGGATCAAAAAACTTGGTTGAAAGAACTCAGGGATATGATTGAGCAGAAAGTGAAAAGCGAATTTGACGAACAAGTATTCAAACGCTTTAGCGAACGCTTCCACTATCACCGAGGCGATCTACACGAGGCCGAAGCCTACAGTGCTTTAGCGGAACTCATCAATACCCCAGACCAGCAGTTTTCCAAAAATATTGCGTTTTACTTGTCCATCAGCCCTGCCGATTTCGCCCAGGTGATGGAGTTATTGAGCAATAACCATTTATTCGAAGAAGAGTACGGCTGGCGGCGAGTGATTATCGAAAAACCATTCGGTTACGACCTGGACAGCGCCCAGGCGCTGCAAAAACGCATCAGCCATTATTTGACGGAAGAGCAAATTTACCGTATTGACCATTACTTGGGCAAAGGCATGGTACAGAACGTGTTGGTGTTCCGGTTTGCTAATGTAATGCTGGAACCATTATGGAACCGAAATTATATCGACCATGTGCAAATTACCCATTCGGAAGAGATCGGTATTGAAGGCCGTGGCGAGTATTACAATACTGCGGGTGCCATGCGCGATATGTTGCAAAGCCATTTGCTGCAAATGTTGACCTTGGTGGCAATGGAACCACCCGTCTCGATGGAAGCGGAATCCTTACGCGACGAAAAAGTGAAGGTGCTTAAGTCGATAAGGCCAATACCCAAAGAAGCCGTGCATGGGCATTCGTTCCGCGCCCAATACGCCAAAGGCAGTGTCAATGGCAAAAAAGTCAATGGCTATCTCCAGGAAGATAATGTCCCAGCGAATAGTACAACGGAAACCTATGCAGCAATGAAGCTCTATGTCGATAACTGGCGCTGGCGCGGCGTACCGTTTTATTTGCGTACCGGCAAACGCATGGCGAAGGCACAATCGACGATTTCCATCTGTTTCCGCCATCCGCCGCTGCAGTTTTTCCGCGATACCCATGTACAGTGCATGAACCCTAACTGGGTGCTATTGGGCATTCAGCCGGAAGAATGTATCCGTATTGAGATGACAGTGAAAGAACCTGGACTGGAAATGAGCACACGAACCAGCAGTCTGGATGCCAGCTTCCGTAACCAGGATGAAAAAGCGATTGACGCTTATGAAGACTTATTGCTGGATGTATTAAAAGGTGACAGGTCGTTGTTCCTGCGCTTTGATGAAGTCGAATATGCTTGGCGTATCGTTGACCCTATCTTGCAAACCTGGGCGATTGAACGGGATTATATTGCCACCTACCCTGCCGGTTCGTGGGGACCTGAAGACAGCCGCCGCTTATTTGACAAGGAAAGCCAATCCTGGCGCAGTTCCTTAACACCGGAGCCTTGTAAATATGAAGCCTGATTATCTTTGGCATTGCCTGGAAAACTCCGACCAAGTTGCGGAAGCTGCCTGTAAAGAAATTTTGGTTGCCGCAAAATCAGCCATTGCCGAACGCGGTAAATTCAAGCTGGTTTTGGCTGGTGGAACGACACCAGAAAAAGTCTACCGCTTGCTGGCAAAATCCGAGGCGGATTGGGCAAACTGGTGGATATATCACGGTGACGAACGGTGCTTGCCAGTCGATCATAAAGACCGGAACAGCGTCATGGCAGCTCAAGCCGTATTGGATCAAGTCGCTATCCCCAAAAATCAAATTTTTGATATTCCAGCCGAACTGGGCCCGGAGCAAGGCGCGATTGCTTATCGGCAAGTAGTCGCCGATGCCCTTCCCTTCGATTTGGTTTTGCTCGGCATGGGTGAAGACGGGCATACTGCCAGCTTGTTCCCCGGCCATCAGCATAATCCCGATGAATTGACCCATGCTGTTTTTAACTCGCCTAAACCGCCACCGGAGCGGGTTTCTATCAGCGCCAATGCCCTGGGGAATTCACAGCAAGTTATTTTTCTAATTACTGGTGCAAATAAAAGAGATGCCGTAAAACAATGGTGTTCGGGGGTGGATTTACCGATCACCACAGTCAGCAGTAACGATATGACTATAATGATTGACAAGGATGCGTCATGTGATTGATTCCTCCCCATACTTCACGGGATTAACGCCGTGAAGTATGGGCAAGTTTAATAGGCGTTGTTAATTAGAGTCTACTCAGTAAATCAGTATGCATAAATGCCCAAACGAGCGTCGGGAAGATAGAAGTTGAGTTGGTCATTAACCCGAGGCAGTTTCCAAAGGCGTTTCAATAAAACAACCCAGCCGA
>JABFSV010000129.1 GCA_013140405.1 Methyloglobulus sp.
CTATGACGAGCACATGTACAACAAGCAAATGGAAAGTTACTCTGAGTCGTTTAGCTTAAACGGGCAACTTGACCCCCTTAACCTGGGCGGTGGGTCGAAGCCGCCGAAATAAACCTGTCACTGCAAATAATACGGCCTTGCAAATTTAAAAATCCCAGGATAATGGTATTTACAAAGACAAATTTTTTCCAAGAGGAAACCATGAGCGAAAACATTAGCCTTAATTTGGGCGACAAAGATGGCAACCAACGCTTCTTCGCCAGCGGATATCAGGTCAAAAACATTTGCAACTGCCGACTGGTGTTTGGCGAGGTGCCGTTAAACGACATGGCAATGCTGATTCATGGTTACAGCAAGAAGGCGGTGATGGCACTCGATATCGCCAGCAGGGTCGGGGCGACCTTGGTGGTAGGGGAACCTGCCGACATCGAAGAACTGCGGCTACTTAAGCTGGCTTGCTCTGATGCAAGGATAAACGACGCAGAATCGGCCAAGAATGCCGGCCTACCTGAAGGCGTGGTCGCTTGGTTGTTGGAAGGGGATCGTGGGCGCTCTTCCGAAGCCATGTGCAAGGCCTTTTTCGGCATCCCACGTCGGGCATCATTTGACCACCCAAAAGACCCTGCCGACCTTAACCGCTGCCTCCAATTTTTGTCGTCCGCCGGTGGCGACGGTAAATGCCGGATGGGGTCATTAGTTCCCCTGTCCAAACAATGGGCGGCATTGGTTGGGGCTTGGGACGATTTGGCGGATTGTTATGACGCCGAAACCCGCTCGGCAAAGGACGGCAAGCGCCCAAAGACTTACAAATTGATGCAAGATACCCTTGCAAGCGCCAACCTAAGCCAGCTTCCTACCCTCGATTGATTCAGCACCCAAGGCGGCCCTATGCACTACACCTCCACTGGACAACTTGTGTTCTCCCCCTCAGACCTCAACCAGTCGATGCGCTCCAGTTTTGGTTCATGGCTGGACCGGCTTGCGCTGGAACAGCCGGAATTGACCGCAGCCATGCCCAAGGACAACGATCCCATGATGGCATTGCTGGCCTCCAAAGGGAATACCCATGAGACCAGCTTCCTGCTGCGGCTACAGGAATTGCACGGCAAGGACAGCGTCGCCGTCGTACACAGTGATACCCCTGGGTTTCGGGCGAAAGAAACGCACGCGTATATGTCTGCCGGTGCACCGTTCATTTACCAAGCCCAATTGCAACGGGAACAGTTCAGCGGCAACGCCGATTTCCTGGTGCGAAAACCGGGGCCGTCCAACTTGGGTGATTACCATTACGAAGCCTGGGACACCAAGCTGTCCTTGACGGCAAAACACTTTTTTTTAGTCCAACTGTGTTGCTACAGTTGGATGCTGGAGGGCATCCAAGGCAACAGGCCGGACGAAGCCGTGATCGTTTTGGGCGACATGGCCGAAGATCGGTTCCAGATTGCTAAATATTACGATTATTTTCTCAGGGTCAAGCGTGAATTCCTGGCGGCACAAGCGGACTTTAAGGCAGACCTTGGCTTTATGCCCGACCCTGCCTTTGACAACGACTATGGCCGCTGGGCCAGTTACGCCAAACAGGTACTGGAAACGACAGACAGCCTAGCCCTCGTGGCCGGTATCCGCAAAAGCCATATCAGGAAGCTGAGGAAAGCCGGTATCGTGACGATGGCCGGTCTTGCATCATGGCAAGGAACGGACATCAAAGGCATCCCGCAAACTACGCTGGCCAAATTGCAAGCCCAGGCGGACATCCAGCACCGGTCCAAAGGGCTGGACAAGCCCTTGTTCAAGGTAATCCAGGACGGCAGCGACAAAGGCCTCTGTGCCCTGCCACCAGCGTCTGCGTTGGATGTCTATTTCGATATCGAAGGCCATCCGTTGCTGGATGGGGGCCTGGAATACCTCTGGGGCGCCAGTTACCGCTGCCCCGATGCCGCACAAGGCACGCTTTATGCGTACAAGGATTGGTGGGCGCATACCCCGGAACAAGAAAAGCTGGCGTTTGAAGGCTTCATCGATTGGGCCTACGGGCGCTGGCAGGTTGATAGGTCGATGCATATTTACCATTACGCGAATTATGAAGTCGCCGCGATGCGCAAGCTGTCAATCCGCCATGACACCCGGCTTAAGGAAGTGGCCGAACTGTTGGCCAATAATGTCATGGTTGACCTGTACCGTATTGTCCTGAACGGGATCTTGCTTGGGGAAGCGAGGTATTCCATCAAGAATGTCGAACACGTGTACCGGGGCAAACGCTCGACCGACGTGGCCAGCGGCGGCGATTCAGTGATCCATTATGAAGCCTGGCGGGAACAAGGCGGGGTTAAACAGTGGTGCGATCATGGTTATCCTCTTTGGACAGCCAAACCGGACAGTTTTGATTGGGGCACCTTCCCGGCCTTGAATGATTTGCGCCTGTACAACATCGACGACACCGAAAGCACACTCGAATGTACGGAATGGCTGCGTGGCCAACAACAGCTGCATGGCATCGCTTATGCCATCAAAACGGAAGACGACAAACCTGTCCAGGAAAAAACAGGCCGGCAGCTGCAAAACGCCGAAAAGAAGCAGGAACTGCAAGGGCGGATACAACGACTGATTGATCGTTATGAATCCGATGGGGCATTGAAGGACGATCCCAAGGCGCAACTCATGGTGGCCTTGTTGGGTTTTCATAACCGGGAGAGAAAACCCAAGATTTGGGCGCACTTTGAGCGCCTCAATAAAACCGATGAGCTGCTTTATGATGATGATACCGCGTTGCATAAAGTCACACTCGTCAGACGCGAAGTTCTAGGCGATGACACCAAACTCATCGGGCACTATGACCCCAAACAGCCGATCCGGAAGGACAAGTTTGTGACTGGGACCCTTAAAGGCTCTGAACTGAAAATTAAGGCCATCGCCTTCGTTGATGAAGGACAGGGCAGGGGTGTTGAGCTTACCATGGCCAGCGGCGATTGCGAGGGCCTGAATGACGACGAATTGACTGTATTTGCCGATGAGCTTTATATCAACACCGACAAGCTGGAAACCAGGCTCTGTGAGGTTTGTGAAGCGTTGTTTGCCGGCGGACATCCGGCAACCGTCGAGACCCTGTTGGGGCGTTTAAATCCGGCCTTTATTGACGGGCAGGGTTACTTGCCGATCACCCGCGAACGCTATCCTGACAATAAGGACTATCTTAATGCCATCATCCAAACGGTTAAAGCCATGGCCAACACCTGCTTGGCGATCCAAGGCCCACCGGGTGCCGGTAAAACCTTTACGGCCAAACATATCATTACGGAACTGGTCCAAGATGGCAACCGGGTTGGCATCCTGTCGAACAGCCATGCGGCGATCCTGAACCTTCTTGACGCCTTGCACGAACCGACCGGGCATGCACCGATCACCAAAGTTGGTGGCTACGGCAACAACCAGGATGCCTTCCGGGAGAAATATCACGAGGAAGATTACCCGAATTACGTGTACCGCACCTCGATGGTCTTCACCAAAAAGCAACCCTACGAAAGTTTTGCGGTCGTTGGGGCCACCGCGAACGGTTTTTCCGCCGATATCGCCTTCGAACATCCTTTAGATTACCTGTTTGTCGACGAGGCCAGCCAGGTGCCGTTGGCAAACCTGGTCGCCGTGATGGGCTCGGCGCGGAATATCGTCCTGATGGGCGACCAAATGCAGCTGCCTAACCCGACCCAGGGCAGCCATCCCAACAACGGCGGTGTCTCTGCGCTTGAATGGTTGTTGGGCAACCACAGCGTCATACCGCAATCCCAGGGTATTTTTCTTGAAAAGACCTACCGGATGCACTGGGACGTTTGCCACCCGCTCTCGGACGTCGTTTATGAGGGCAAGCTGGTGGCGGACGGGGACAACCAACACCAGTCAGTCAAGGTTACCGACGGACGCCTGGTAACCCAGGCCACCGGCATCCTGGTGGTACCGGTCGAACATGACGGTAACCGGCAAAGCAGCGAAGAAGAGGCCAGTGCAATCAACGACATCATAGACGAGCTCAAGACCGGCACCTATACCGACAAGAACGGCGAAACCAGGATGATGACCGATGACGATATCCTGGTGGTGGCACCGCACAACATGCAGGTCAACCTGTTAAAAGAACGGTTAAAAGGCAATTGTGCCATTGGCACGGTGGACAAGTTCCAGGGCAAGGAAGCCCAAGTGGTCATCATCTCGATGTCGGTCAGCGATATCGAGGAATCCAGCCGGGGTTTAGATTTCGTGTTCGACATCAACCGGCTGAATGTCGCTGTTTCACGGGCAAAAGCGCTGGCCATCATTGTTGCCAACCCTGGCCTGGAAAGGTGTAAGGTAAACGGGATACCGCAAATGGAGAAGGCGAGCTTTTTTAGTCGGCTGGTCAATTAAAAACAGCACCCTTCTTGAAGGGCGATGGTTGGTTCACGGTCAGATTCTCCATTTCAGGAAAAGGCAAAAAGCGAGAAGGCCGGATGCCTGGTGTATCGAGAAGCGCGATTGTTCGACATCAAGTGTCTTCCTAGATGATAAGGGGACTTAAATGTCAACCAAGAAAGGGTTGGCAACCACCATCCTGTTTTCGATTTTTTGGCCATGTTGCATGTCTTCCGAATACAAGGTTGTGCAGTCAGACAAAAGAGCAGCACTGACAACCAGGCTGTCGTAAAAAGAAAAGCCATAGCGTTCCGCAATGTCCAAGCCCATGAGATGAGTTTCGACCGTCAACGGCCGGACATCGCAAACGGCTCGGATGGTCACTAAATAATCCCGTATTTCGGCATACGTCATCCCTAATTTCCGTGAAGCGACCGAGGCAAACTCATTAAGCACCTGCACGCTGATAATTCCGCCTTTTGAAACAATGGCCTCAACGCAAGCAGCCTGGCCGCTATCCCCAGACAAGAGGTACAACAGAATATTGGTGTCGAAAAAACAGTTAGCGTCCTTCATTCGCTTCGAGGCGGTCGAACTTGAAACCTTCCGGCAACCGGCCCCGGTATTTCCGGAGCCTCGCCAATAACTCTTGTGGGGTCGGCTTTTTTTCAAGTTCGAAAACCCGCTCATTGGCGATATGGATTTCGATGTCGTCGCCTTCTTTTAGCTGAAGCGCCTCGACGATGGCGGCAGGCAAACGGACTGCCAAGCTGTTTCCCCATTTAGCGACTTGCATGATAGATACCCTCGTTAGATATACAAAATATAATTGTATATCTTTACAGGCGGGCTTTGTCAATAATTTTAGTGACGGGTAGGGGGGTTGTCTGGATAGATTCCAATCCATGGTATTCTGCCCCCTATGAAAAAACGAATTATTGCTCAAGGCCTGCCTCCGAACGAAGAGTTGGATACAAGCTGGCTGGACTTGGAGGCGCTTGCCGACGTAGAGGTAACCTCCGAAGCCGTCGGCTATCCTATTGAAGGGGCATTGTTGCCAAATAAGGGCCATGGGTGGAAAGCGGGAACACCCGGCACCCAAACCATCCGCCTACATTTTAAACAAGCGCAGACCATCAGACGTATACACCTTGGTTTTCTGGAGACCGACCTGGTACGGACGCAAGAGTATGCCCTTCGCTGGTCGCATGACAATGGCCTGGCATTAGAAGGGATTGTTAGGCAACAATGGAACTTTAGCCCTGACGGGAGCAATAGGCAGACGGAAGACCACTTCAAGGTGCTTTCCGGTGTCTCAGTCATCGAATTGATTATTACGCCCGATATAAACAGCGAAACTGTATTTGCCTCCCTTGAAAAACTGAGGCTGGCGTGATCAACCAAAACCAAATGAATTCAGTTTTTTCATGTGGTTATGAACAAAACTTTTAATTTTTTTCATC
>JABFSV010000273.1 GCA_013140405.1 Methyloglobulus sp.
AAACCACCACCACCAGCATGTTGAGCTGGATACTGGAACACCAAGGCTTTAAGCCTGGCTTCCTTATTGGCGGCATCCCGATGAATTTCGGCATTTCCGCCAGATTAGGTGAATCGGATTTTTTTGTGATTGAAGCGGACGAATACGATTCCGCCTTTTTCGACAAACGCTCGAAATTTGTCCATTACCGCCCGCGCACGGCGATATTAAATAACCTGGAATACGACCATGCCGACATCTTCCCTGACCTGGATGCCATCAAAAAGCAATTTCATCATCTGGTCAGGACAGTTCCCGGCGAAGGTTTAATTATTAGCCCAGCTTCTGAACATAATATCGACGATGTACTGGCAATGGGCTGCTGGACACCGGTATCAAGAACCTCGATTAACGGACACTCCCAATGGAATGCCGAACTGGTGAAGGCCGACGGTAGCCAATTTAAGGTTAACTTTGACGGTATTGAGCAAGGCTGTGTCGATTGGGCATTAACCGGCGACCATAATGTTTACAATGCGATATCTGCGATTGTCGCCGCCAAACATGTCGGCATATTGCCAAATGCTGCAATAGAAGCATTAGCGGCGTTTAAAAACGTCAAACGGCGCATGGAAGTGATCGCCAAGATCAATGGCGTAACCTTATACGACGACTTCGCCCATCACCCGACCGCTATCGAAACCACGCTTGATGGCTTACGGAAGCAAGTAGGTAATGAGCGCATTATTGCGATAGTCGAGCCTCGCTCCAACACTATGCGTCTTGGTGTCCATACCGAAACCCTGGCACTGTCCTTACACGATGCAGATAAAGCTATTTTGTACCAACCGGAGAACTTGGGCTGGGATTTAAGCGGCCTGCTTAAATACGCAGGAAATATTGAAATCTGCCAAACTTTGGATGAAATAATCGACAAACTCAAACTGGAAGCCCGTTATGGCGGGCATTTTGTGCTGATGAGTAATGGCAGTTTTGGGGGGATTTATCAGCGGTTGCAGGAAGCATTGAGGTAAAACTGTGAATCCTCGATTGAATTAACGAAATCTAGAAATAAACCAACGCAATATGACCTACTGCTAGATTCTTAGTTTCCATCTGAAAGAATCGGAGTGGCGATGGAAGAAACAACCTGACGAATTAGCTACTGAATTATGGCAACTCGTCAGAAATTTTAATCTCTCCTGATAGTCTAGAGCCTTATTTTAAAAGTGAAATAATGTATTGCCTATTTCACTTTTAAACCATACCAGAAAACAACAAATGACTATCTCACTAGAGAACTATCAAGCGGGAGAATATAGAAAAAGCTATAAATACCAATATTTTATGCCATCCTTGATAAACAATCACTGGCAATAGCTTAGCCCTGATATTAATCATCTATTCGAAAACGCTGCCGTCAAACTTGGCGAGCTGAATTCCTTTGCTCGGTTAGTACCCAATATCGACCTGTTCATTCAATTGCATTTCACCAAAGAAGCCGTGGTTTCCAGCCGTATTGAAGACACCCAAACCAATATAGACGAGGCTTTATTGCCGGAAGAAGAAATCAAACCGGAACGCAGAAATGACTGAAAAGAAGTCAATAACTACATTTCTGCCCTGAACAGCGCCATTGAAGAATTAAAACATCTCCCCATCTCGTCCAGATTATTAAAACAGACGCATACAACTTCCTGATTACCCATAAGCCTCAGCCATTTTTAAAAGCCTCATTGGCATGGGCGGAGTCCTTACGGCGACATAGGCAAAGCGAGGCAACATGTTCTCCAGTTGGAACCTTCTGTTATGCCGGCAACAAAATTCCGCAAGGTAACGGGGCAAATGTTTTGGGTTGATTGCATGGTATGTGCCGCTGATGGCCTTCTTGACATTGCCTATTGCAGTGCTTACCCAAGTGAACCCTTCTTTGGTGACACTGTGCGCGCCACCGCCCGGTTCGGCGTATTCGACTTCCGGGTCTTGTGCCATAGTTTGCAGAGTTTCGGTTAATTGTTGCGCCGAATAGACCGGCGCGTAAAGTCTCACGACGGCTAATTCGCCTCGACCGTCGCCGCGCATGTTTTCTGTGGCAATAGTCCGGCCAGGGGACGAACGCTGATTTGGAGACATTCAGCGGTTCGGCAACGGCAATTTGAGGGAAAGGCATAGCCAACATGTAGACGGCAATTGTAGTTCTCAATGATGAAGGTTTACTGATCATTGTGTCTAGCCCGATATAGGTAAAGGTACTTATTGAAAAGGGTTATGGGGTGCTTTTAAAACCCAACGCTCCAAGTAGCTGACAACGCGCCTTCGCGGTCAAGCTGGTAACCGTTGTAGTCGGTGTGCAGGGGTTGTAGCCATTCGAACTTAAGGCTGTTACCGGCAAATGCGCCGCTGGGGATGTTGACGTTAATGCCCAAACCTAAATCGACAAACTCGCCGCCGTAGTTGGCGGGGAAGTCGAAGGGGCCGATGTGTTGGGGGACAAAAGGTAAGTTGGTGTTCGGATCAATTGTCGCAGATGCCGATGCCCCTTGGATTGCGCCTTGCGACGTGTACACACCGCGCACTGTCGTTGCCAGCCAATTTGTCCATTGATAACCGCCCCAGACACTGCCTTGGAAAATGTCGCCGAACGCAAAGCCGGATTCATTTCTGTCTTCTAGCCTTATCGTGGCGGTGGCTTGTGCGCCCCAACCAAATTTATCCTGATTGCCCGTATAGGTTAGGGCGGGCTTGAAATCCCAGGTGCCGCTACCCAGTTGCATACCGTAGTGGATGGGTTGGTCATAGACCGGGTTAGAAGCGGTTTTCCGTAAGGTGATATTGACATCGCCGGTCGGTGCGGTACCGCCTAAACTTAACGTGAGATGATGGCGTGGTTGGTCGAACACCTTGAATAAGGCATACAAGCCGGTGTCGCCGATGCCGCCGATTTCGTGATCGTGGACAGCGCCATGTCCACCATGTCCGCCGCCGGTAAAATTAGGATTAGGAGTCATGGTCATGCCCATATCCATCCATTGTGGCATCAGCATTAAGGTTAGCCAGTTTGTGGGTGCAACCATTAAGTCCAGCATGTGCATGTTCATGGTCATGTTATTGGGCGTGACCGCACATTCTTTGCCGTCACAGCCTGCCGTGTTTACCACGTCGAGGCTAACCGGATCGCTACCAAGCAGCATATCACCTGCCTGTTCGCTACGCATATAGCGGTAACCTGCCATGAAATCACCGGACCTGGGCAAGGTATGGTCGAACATTACCCCGGCGGGCGAGTTGGAATGGTGATGGTGGCGATGCTCGTGGTTGTCATGGCTACCACCACCCATCTTCAATGCCCCCAAGTTCACTTTGAGGGCAGCGTTGGCAACCCAGTAGTCATAATCGGCGAAATCCGCCTCGCCCCCTCCGCCCAGCTTTAACCCACCTTGGTGGGTGTAGTACTCAAAGCCCGTTTCCAGGCTTACGCCTTTGGTAAACTGTTTGCTTACGGTTAAGCCGCCGCTTAGGCTACCGAAGCCAGATAAGCGCTGGTCGCTGGAATAATATTTAGGAAAAGGTCGGATGACCCCAGGGCCGCCAACTATGGCGGTTCCTGCTTCGTTATAGGTAACTTCCTTGCTATAGTCGAACAGTTGAATGATTCCCGTGGTATAGAAATCTGCGCTTGATTGTGAGTAATAACGGACACGCGGGGTTAACATCCAACCTGCGCCCAAAGGCTGCGCCCAGTCGGCCTCAACGGTATGGGCGTTGATGCCCCAGTCGTCATGGGCAAAACTGTAATCAACATGCAGGGCGGCATCTACGGGTTCAATATATTGGTCGTAGCCTAGATGCCAATTAAACAAATTGCGTTCATCGGGACGGATTTCTAAATAGATGGAACTGGATAAATCAATGATTTCCTGATCTGGCTTTACCTCTCCGGTGTAACCATAAACGCCTTTATACGGATTTGCCTGGTAACCAGTGCTGCGGGTATAACCTAAGTCAAGGGATATTAGCGCATTTTTATTGAGTAGCTGGGATGCCCCCAGTTGTAATCCCCAGTCTTGACGGTTGCCGTGCAAGATGTTTTTTAAGCGTTCTTCAGAGACAGTTATATCCCCATAAACAGCTTCAACCCTACCCGAGTCAACTAATGGCTTAATTGGGATGGGTAGTGGAAGGTCTTGGTCTGGCACGAAACCTAAATACGCAGTGTCATAGTAGCTGGTGTTGAAGTAACCCATCCCTTCAGGATCAAGCGTCGCAAAGGTATCGCTGTTGGTATAGCTAACCCCCCAATTTAAGGTGGTTTGTTTCTGGTTAAAGTCAAATCGCCCACCTAGATTGGCAAAACGAGATTCGTAATCATTTTCCACCGAAATGCCGCCGCCAACATCTAAAGCCGCCTCGTCCCATTCATAGGTCAGTTTAAAATCGCCTTGTTGACGCGTTTCTGGAGACGCATAAGACAAAACATGCGTTAATTTACCATCAATAGGTTTGTATTCATATCGGCCAAGCGCCTGATTGTAAACAGATTGATAAGGTTTAAGGGAATTTTTATCGATTGAATAACCTGCTTCGTTCATCGCCCCCGTTTTGATGGATGCACCTGAAATGCCAATGATATTGCCTGAATTATCGACTATAGCACTAGACTTATTGGCGTGCCTATGAGCCAGTGCCGTACCCAAAGGCGTGGCGCCAGACCATGTGTCCTGGGTGTAATTGAAGGCGAACTTAACTCTATCCGTGAGGGTAAAGCGACTGCTGCCATGCACACTGTCCACTTCTATAGGATTCAGATATTTTGGAATAAGGGTTACGGTGTCAGGGGTGGATGCATTTTGGTCAAGGTCAATTCCACCATAAACATTGCGATTGCCTTCCTGGTAATGGCTGTATTGGAAATCCACGCTGTCTTCATCGGCGTGGACGACTGGTTGCAATAAGCCCGGTAAGATGAGGGCCGCCGCCGTAAGCGCTGTTAACGAAGGGGTGGATTCGGTGCTTTTTTTATAATTAATTGTATTTGGCATCGTGTTGGTAAAGTTAAAAATTAATCCATTTTATTCGCGCTAAGTTTTATTTTTTAGCTAGCCCATCATTTTGATGCAGTAACGCAAGATTTGCGGCAATTGTTCGCAAATCTTGCGTTACTGCAACCAACCGAATTTCCGAAAGAGCGGAGTACAAGTCATGGCTTAACGTCATACAATTGTTTTATCGGCTTCCTAAGGCAAATGTCTTTGCAACATGGATTGGAAAACTAAATCCTCGCCAAAAAATGCAACAGACATTCGATCAGCTATATTGAATGTCTGTTGCAATACCACTGCCGTGACTTACTTAAATTTCAAAACTTTCGGTCAAATAAGTTGCGGTAATTTCTTGTCACCTGATTTAATCATGCGCACATGTGGCGGGCGTACCTTCATTACAAAGATATGCGCTAGTTGACGGGTTATGGTGTGTATCAACATCATCATTAGTGGGCCTACAATGAGTTTGTAATTCATAGCTTTCAGCGCCACTAGCACTGGCAGCGCCAGTAGCGGTATTTTGCAGTCCGGCCGTTTTGGTAACCTTTACGCAATAAACCCCGCCGGCAGCAATCGGTATTAAAGACTGAAGACTAGTGACTGTGTTGCCATCTGGGCTGAATGACCCTGCGACTTGTCCATTTGCACCGACAGCGTCCTGCTGAGTTGTACCACCTGCGGCCCAATTACAGGTGGTGCCATTCCAAGGGGCGATCCGCACATTCAACACCGGTTTTTGACCAGCCGCTACCGTGGCCTTATCAAGGATAGCGGCGACGGCTTGGGTATAGGTAAAACCGGCCACTTGGGCACC
>JABFSV010000268.1 GCA_013140405.1 Methyloglobulus sp.
GCAATAAAGGGTAAGTTAGCAATGGTGCAGATTTTACTTCTGCCAGTATTTTTATGCCTGAGCTATGTTCAATGTAGGCATCAGCATAATCGCTGCCGCCAATTGCTAATATTTTTTTAAACGTCGGTGAAATGTGTTCAACAAATTTTAAAATAACCTCGCTGCTCAATTTACCAAGCGCACCAGATTGAGGTTTTGCGGCCTTTTGGTATTGCCATACACCACCCTCATAGCATGATGAGCATAGATTTATGAAACCTATGTGTGCATTAAAGAGTGAGCTACATTTATTGCAATACTCAACTGATTTTTCCAATCCTGCTGTGGCATCAATATATGAAAGGGACATTACACAATCAAAAAGGAAGGAACGGAAATCCTGATTTTTTCCTATATATGAATCCAAAAGGCGATCAACATCAAAACGCCAAGGATATTCAGCAAGTGGTTTACGCCCTTGTATTTCTTGGCTTGACATATTTTATAACGTCCTTTATGACTATTAAATTGAAGGTGGTTTTGCGCGTCTAAATTGCCTTACATCAAGGTAGCTTGGATGAACCGAAGTGAAATCCGGGAGAATAAGACTCCGACAACCTACAAACTAACCCGTTTTATCCAACACCGAAACAGAAGCCAAAACCAAACTAGCTTCCAACAATGTTTCCCAAGCATCACCTTGCTGCTGTCCTTTAATTTGGCGGTCTGCTTTTGCGCCTAAAACTAAGACATTATTTAATTCAACATGCGTTAGCCTTTTTGCTGATGAATCAATGAGCTGTTTACGTTCACCCCAAATACCATTTTTTTTCAGGATAAGTTCTTTTTCGCCCTGACCCTGCGCTGCTTTATAAGCAATAAGAATCCTGGTTTCCCGCATGAGCGCCCATAGCACGATGGCGGATGCAATCCCTTCCGCTTTTAGGGATGACACTATTTTAAGCACCTTATCAGCTTGCCCAGAAAGCGCTGACTCTACCAGTTTAAATACGTCATATCGGGAACTGTCTGCCACTACGTCGATGATTTGCTGGGTACTTAGCTTGGCTGATCCGTATAGCACATACAATTTTTCAATTTCCTGAGCCGCCGCCAACAGATTACCTTCCACTCGGTCAGCAAGTAATTTAACTGCTCCTGGTTCTGGTATTATCCCACGCTGCTGCATCCTATCCTGTATCCAGCGCAGGAGATCCTGCCCGGCCAAGGGCCAAATTTGAATAACACATCCGACCTTATCAAGCGCTTGAAACCAGGATGATTTTTGTGCGTCTTTGGTGACTTTTCCGGCGGTAATCAGCAACAAGGTATCTTCGGGCAAATGTTTGCAATACGCTGTCAAAGCTCTTGCTCCATCTGTTCCAGGCGTTCCTGAAGGCAATCGCAAGTCGATGATTTTTTTATCTGAAAAGATGGAGAAGTTGTCCGCAGAAACATTCAATTGTTTCCAATCAAACTGCTTGTCCGCGAAAAAAATTTCCCTGGCAGTAAAATCGCGCTCTTTTGCTGATCTCCTGATTGTATCTGCCAGTTCACCTAATTGTTGCGGCTCATCACCACTGATGAAATAGACTGGGGCTAGAGTTTTCTGTAATGCACCCACCAACTGCTGGGGCTTGATTTGCACCTATTTGCCTTTCGCTTCCAATGCCGCCCTGCTGCGGTTAATCATTGTCCTGACCACTTGCTGGTACATTTCTTTTCGGATGACCGTTTCTTCATTATCCTTGGCGATAACATCTTGCTGGTCGTTAAAATATTCTCTTCTAAAATCAATAGGTTCACGCTCCACTAGCACGCCATTTTTAGGATCAATCACTTCAAATTCCAGATGACCAGCAAGTTCAATATCATTCGACCGCCCTCTTTCACTTAAGGACAAAACTCGGCGCTCTATTTCATCTTTAGATACTCTCAACACAATATCGGCCTTATCGGGCGATGTAACAAGCTGACCAGATGACGAACTCAACACGGTCTTTAATTGTTCGCGCAAGGTGGGCGAGCCACCTTGCAAAAAAATGGTTTTCATTCCTTTGGGCAAATCATAAGCACCGCGCAAATGATAACCACACGCCGATGTTAATAGTGCGGCAATTAGGATGACTGATTTGTTTATCCGCACAGGCTAACCCCCTAAATTACAATATTGACCAATTTCTTGGGTACGATAATGACTTTTTTAACGGGTTTGCCGTCGATAAACTTAAGCACATGCTCGTCGGATAAAGCCGCTTTTTCTATTTCTTCATTTGAGGCCGAGGCTGAAACGGTCATTTTGCTGCGTAATTTGCCATTAATTTGGAGGACGAATTCAATTGAATCCTGCACCAAGGCTGTCTCGTCCACTTGCGGCCATGGCAAATAAACCACAACTTCCCGATGCCCCAAATCCAACCACAATTGGTGGCAAATATGTGGCACGATGGGCGACAACATCAGCACAATGGCTTCCAATACTTCTTGACGGATGGCCTTGCCGTTATTGGAGTCATCCTCAAACCGGGACAAGGTATTCAGCAATTCCATATTCGCTGCAATCGCGGTGTTGAAGATGGTGCGTACACCCATGTCGTGGCTGACTTTCTGGATGGTTTGGTGTGTGTGCCTTCTTACTGCTTGCTGCTCAGATGTCAGTCCTGACTTATCGACAGGCTGTTGTGTGACACCCGATGCGACATGAAGGTAAGCTTGTTTCCAAAGCCGTTTCAGAAACCGTGATGCGCCTTCCACACCGCTGTCAGACCACTCCAAAGACTGTTCAGGCGGTGCAGCAAACATGATGAACAGACGTACGGTATCCGCACCGTACTGGTCGATCAAGCCTTGTGGATCAACGGTATTGCCTTTGGACTTGGACATTTTACTGCCGTCTTTAAGCACCATGCCTTGGGTCAACAACTTTTTAAACGGTTCGTCGCAAGTTACCAAGCCTTCATCGCGCAATAACTTGGTATAAAAGCGGGCATATAACAAATGCAAGATCGCATGTTCTATGCCACCAATGTAATGATCGACAGGTAGCCAATGGCTGGCTTTTGCGTCGAGCATGGTATCTGCTTTGTTACAAGCAAAACGGGCGAAATACCAAGATGATTCCATGAAGGTATCGAAGGTATCTGTTTCGCGCCGAGCAGGTTTTCCGCACGTTGGGCAGTCACATTTCGAGAATGTCGGATGTGCAACTAAGGGTGATTGCGAACCATCCAGGATCACATCTTTTGGCAATGTGACTGGTAAATCTTTTTCAGGTACTGGTACCGTGCCACAATTATCACAATAAATAACTGGGATTGGTGCCCCCCAATAACGCTGACGGGACACGCCCCAGTCACGCAAACGGAAGTTGACCTGTTTTTCGCCTAGTTCTTTAGCTTTCAGGTCGGTAGCTATGGCATCTATGGCATCTTTTGGACTTAAGCCGTTATATTTGCCGCTGTTGAGCAAAAGCATTGATTCATCTTTAGCAGCATACCAAGCCTGCCAGTTTTGAGAATCGAACGGTGTTTCTTCGTCAGAAAATTCGCCATTCTTACGATTCAAAACTTGGACAATGGGTAGTTCGTATTTATTGGCGAAGTAAAAATCCCGTTCATCATGGGCTGGCACAGCCATGACGGCACCTTCACCATAATTCATCAACACGTAGTTACCCACCCAGACTGGAACTTGCTCGCCCGTTAGCGGATGGGTAACCGAAATACCGGTCGGCATTCCCTTCTTTTCCATAGTTGCCATATCGGCTTCCGCCGTTCCGCTCCGCTCGCATTCTTTTAAGAATTCTGCAAGCTCAGGATTGGTCTTGGCGGCATGGATAGCTAAGGGATGTGCGGCAGCCACGGCACAAAAAGTAACGCCCATGATGGTATCGGCGCGGGTGGTGTAAACCCAAAGCAACTCTGGTTTGCCATCTAGTTCGTAAGGGAATGCAAAACGTACCCCGTAGCTTTTGCCAATCCAATTAGCTTGCATAGTCTTAACCTGCTCCGGCCAGCCATCGAGAGTGTCCAACGATTGCAGCAATTCATCGGCATAAGCTGTAATTTTCAAGAACCATTGGGCTATTTCTTTGCGCTCAACTTTGCTATCACAACGCCAGCAGCAACCATCAATCACCTGCTCGTTAGCAAGCACGGTCATGTCTTTTGGACACCAGTTAACGGGGGCGGTCTTTTTGTAGGCCAGGCCTTTTTCCAGCAACCGAAGAAAAAACCATTGTTCCCATTTGTAGTAATCAGGATCGCAAGTGGCTAATTCCCTATCCCAATCATAACCAAAGCCCAAGCGCTTGAGCTGGTCGCGCATGTAGTCGATATTGCTGTACGTCCAATCCGCAGGATGCACACCATGCTGCATGGCAGCATTTTCTGCGGGTAGCCCGAACGCATCCCAGCCCATCGGTTGCAGGACATTCTTGCCCAACATGCGCTGATAGCGGCTAATGACATCGCCTATGGTGTAATTACGTACATGCCCCATGTGCAATTTGCCGCTGGGGTAGGGGAACATGGACAAGCAATAGTACTTTTCGGCAGACGATTCCGTGGCTTTAAATGTACCCGATTTTTCCCATAATTTTTGTACGCTTTGCTCAATCTCTAGCGGTTGATAATTTTCCTGCATCCTTATCGTCTTTAGTCGGTCAAAAGCGTTAGAATACCGTACAGAAGCACAAATCTAAAGTGTCATTTTCAGGAGTCGTATATGGATAAAAATAAATTTGTAACTGCTTACACGGACTTGATGGAGCATCTTTACCTGACAATGGATGATACGCTGCACTCTATGGCAGATGCGTTGGACATTGCGAAAGACAAAATCCACCAAGCTGGCAACCTGACTAAGGAAGAAATCAACAAAGTTTCAGACTTTCTTACCCGTGACATTGAAAGCGCCGCGCATGGCTTACCAGACCATCAGGACACCAATTCCCTCTCGGAGTGGTTTAAATTTGATATTGATTTAATTGAGAATTTTACCCTAGATGCCTTCCTCAGCCTAGCCGATAAAACCCGACTGGAACTGGCGGAACTGGGTGAACAAGCCAAAACCCACAGTTACCAAAGTGGCGATGTGACCTTGCCAGGAACATTTATTTGCGGCCAGTGCAGCAAGGAAATTGCCTTCAAACAGCCTAGCCAGATTCCAGAATGCCCTGCCTGTCACGGCAAAACCTTTATCCGAATTTGATATTAGCGGCTTTAGCCCTATAATTGAGCTTTCATCTATCTGATTTAACAGGGGAAATAACATGCGTAGAGTCATTTTTAACCAGAAAGGCGGCGTAGGTAAATCAACGATTACGTGCAACTTGGCAGCCATTAACGCCGTCGAGGGAAAAAAGACTTTAGTTATTGACCTGGATATTCAAGGCAATTCTACCCAATATTTGCTGGGCAAAAAGGTAACTGATAGTGACAAGACCATTGCCCATTTTTTTAAGGATTGCTTGAGCCTTTCCCTTTTTGGTAGCGGCAATAATTCTGGACTGGAAAACATCATCCACGAAACACCTTTCCCGAATTTGTATATCATCCCTTCGCATCCTGACCTTGAGCCACTTCAAGCTCGCTTGGAATCACGCATGAAAACGTTAAAGCTGAGGGAAGCGCTGGAGAAGTTGACTGAATTCGAAACTATTTACTTGGATACGCCGCCAGTTTTAAATTTCTACAGCCATTCCGCATTAATTGCTGCCGAGAAATGTTTAATACCGTTCGATTGTGACAGCTTTTCCAGGGAAGCCTTGTATACGCTGATGCAGACCGTCACGGAAATCAAAG
>JABFSV010000203.1 GCA_013140405.1 Methyloglobulus sp.
AGAATGTGCCTTGCCCTACCATCGGATGCGCCAAACAAAACCTGATCAGTTCGCGTTGGTTTTTGGTGTTGGTTTTCGCGAACAGCGCCCTGAGTTGGCTACGCAATGTGGCCATGCTGATGTGCAAGGTTTCGGCGATTGCTTTAGTGCCTTGATGTTGCAACAGCAGTTTTAGGACACGGGTTTCCGCAGCGGTAAGCCTATACAACCTGGCTAACGCGGCAATGTCGCTGGAGGCGGCTTTCTCAGGTTCGGATATCATGACCAAAATGCGCGCTGGCGTAGATAAATTATCGCCGCTTTTCGCTGAAATGGGGGGAAACGTCAACACACGCAGTCCTATGGTATCCCCATTGTCAAACCGTAAGGTACTGCCGAGGCCTGCTTGGGCTTGGCGCAATGCTTGTCTAATGGCGTTGTTTTTATCGATGTCCAAGCTACATAAGCGGCCATGCAATACCGACGGGTGGCCGCCTTGGCGTATCAATAATTCAGCTTTCCGGTTGGCAAACAGGATACGTCCCGTCGTGTTCAGCAACAAGATGGCCATCCCGATACAGTCCAATGCCTGTTCCCGTAACTGCCCTGCCTGTTGTTCATGGGCTATTTTCCAGCGGACGCGCAGGGCGCGGTGCAAATGCGGCAGCAAATGGCGAACCAAGGCTTCATCTTGTAGGGTAAACGGCTCAGTAAACGCTGTGTTATAAAAACTTAGGTACATGGGCGGCGATTGTTCCGGCTGGGACGCATCACAAACGACCGCCCCCCATGACCACCTCCACACCGCCCAGCTTGGGCATTAAAAAATCGTTGTAGATTATTGTTTGTCGAAAAGCGTTCCTTTCAACGACTTGGTCACCGTGGGTGATAACCCCAGTTTGTGCCAAGTTTTGTTGGATGATCTCATTTACCCATACATCATGCTGCCAGTAATACGACGCATAGTCCGTCCAGACCTCTATACCTGCTGCTCGAAAGGGGACAAGGTAAAAGGATTGCTGTTTTCATCAAGGCGTGGGCTGTACAAGGTGCTGTCTGATGCCTTGATGAGCCGGGTAACTTCCCTGATAACGACAGGCCAAAGCGCATCATCCAACGCGGCATCGTAAATGCGCTGGACTAGCGTGTTGAGCTTTTCGTCATCGACCGGCACGGCTTCTAAACTGGTTTGGGCTAGGTTCTTCCAGGACATGATGGCTGTTGCTAGGTCTTGATTAAAGGCTTATTTTACCCGTTTTGGGGCTTAGGGTCGTGCAAAGGTCTCATATCATGTGTTACTGGGCTTTTCGGACGCTGGGTATGTTATGCCCTATCGTCATGGAAATGTAGGAGGTTATTTTTCAAAAATAGAGTGAAATAATTAAAAATCAAACTCTCCTTGCAGGTTTAAAATGACTCTCCTGCCACAAAGATTATGGGCGTATTTCGCTAAGCCCTGCTATATTTCATCAGATAACGTGAATTACACTGACCTTCACGGGTAATTATTGCTTACAGTTGGCATAAATTCCATTGAACTTTAGAGCCTTTTATTAATAATAAAGAAATCATGGATAAAGATATCCCCACAAGGGGGAAATACTTTCGTCCCAGAAGACTCCAGACAAACATCATTTTCGCTTTTGCGGCGCTATTGTTTGCAGTTTTACTGGCAGTGCTGTTTAGTATAAATAACATCCTCACGAACAGCGCAAATAACGAGATTCAAAAGAACCTCGCTACTGGCAACCACCTGTTCAACTTTCTTAACGAGGAATATAGCCGAAAATTAACCGAGTCGGCCAGTGTACTGGCATCCGACTTCGCTTTTAGAGAAGCGATAGCCACTACAGAACACGGGACCATTTTGTCCGTACTGAATAACCACGGTGCCAGATTCAAAGCGAGCGCAATGTTTCTCGTGAATACCGAGCATCACATGATCGCCGATACTATTGGGTTAACCCATCCCAATGAATCATCCCCATTCCCTGAACTGCTTGTGACCGCTGAACATGAAGGTCAAGCGACCGGCATTGTTTTACTGAATGAACACCTTTATCAAGTGGTGATAGTCCCTGTGTTGGCGCCTACCCCCATCGCATGGCTAGCCTCGGGTTTTATTATCGACCAAGAGTATGCGCGCAATTTGCAGTCCTTAACGGGACTTGACGTGTCTTTCTTGATACATCAACAAGCCACTGGGCAATGGCGGCGGCTCGCGTCAACCCTATCGCTTGAGCAATCTGAAAAATTGCCAAGTGCCTTGTCTGATGTCATTGTCGATACCAAAGACAACGTTGTCAAATTGCAGGTAGGCGAAGAAGATTATCTAGCACGTATACCGACTTTGGCCTCCCACACTGATAACCGCATTGTCGCAGTATTACAGGTGTCATTGCCTAAAGCGCTGGTATCGTTGCGGAAATTGCAAAAGTTGTTGCTGATCCTGACCATCTTCTCATTCCTGGCGGCACTGATGGCAAGCATCTTGGTTGCACGCAATATCACCACACCCTTACGAAAATTGGGGGAGTTGGCACAACGCATCGAACATGGTGATTACTCACAATCCATCGTACCGGATCGCCATGACGAAATAGGCCAATTATTTTCCGCCTTTAACCACATGAGTTCTGGTATCGCCGAGAGGGAGTTGAAGATAAAAGATCTAGCTAATCGCGATGCTTTAACGGGATTGCCCAATCGAGTCCTATTTTATGACCGTTTGGGGCAATCCATCAAGGGTATAAAGCGTAACGGACCGGCGGTGGCGGTGATGATCATGGATTTGGATCGATTCAAGGAAGTTAACGATAGCCTAGGCCACCATATTGGAGACCTGCTATTGCAGGAAGTCGCCAGACGACTGCAGGCTACCCTAAAACGGGAATATGACACGGTGGCCAGGCTTGGTGGAGACGAATTTGCGATACTAATAGCGGCTGACGAGGAAGGCACTCAAATCGTAGTCAACAACTTGCTTAAAGCCCTCGAACAGCCCATCCTGCTTGAAGACCAGGAAATCATTATCAATGTTAGCATCGGCATTACCTTCTGCCCAAGACACGGCCACGAAATCAATACATTGTTGAGGCAAGCTGATCTCGCCATGTATGCGGCCAAACGTAACAATGAGGGTTTTGTGATTTTTGATGCTAACCTCGAACAGCACAAGCTACACCATCTTTCGCTCATGGCCGAACTCCGCCAAGCCATAGCGAAAGACGAATTCACTCTCTATTATCAGCCTAAGTTGGAACTTGCCACCGGAACGATTAGCCATATCGAGGCGCTCGTCCGCTGGATTCACCCAGAACGGGGTTTAGTGCCGCCCGATGATTTCATTCCATTTTCAGAGCATACCGGTTTTATCAAATTCATCACCTTGTGGGTATTAGAGCATGCCTTGCGTCAGCAAAAAACTTGGCAGGAAATAGGGGTGGCACCCACTATATCTATCAATCTTTCCGCCCGCGACCTGTATATCAAAAAATTTCCTACACTATTAGCCGACCTGATAACGTCCTATGGCGTGTCGCCACAAAAACTGATATTGGAAATCACTGAAAGTTCCATCATGGCCGACCCGCAAAGCGCCCTGGGCACACTCCACGAATTGAAAGACATCGGGTTGCGTTTGTCCGTGGACGACTTCGGCACAGGCTATTCCTCCCTATCCTACTTGAAAAAGCTCCCCGTCTCGGAGCTAAAAATCGACAAGTCTTTCGTTTTTAACATGGTAAATGATAGGGATGATGCCATAATCGTGCAATCCACTATTGACTTGGGGCATAACATGGGGCTAACCGTGGTTGCGGAAGGGGTTGAAAATCTGAGCACATGGACTATGCTGGAAGCATTAAACTGCGATTTTTTGCAAGGCTATTACATCAGCCGACCACTGTCCGCTAAAGATCTGCTGCTGTGGTCTGAAACATCACCCTGGAAATTGCACAAAATACCATAAAAAGAATGCCTTAAAGTGCTGTGCATATTTGCCCAGATCAAATGCATTGACTGAAATACCTAACCCCAGAGACCGGTTAACTTAGGCAATGATAAAAAAAAATAGACACTTTTTAAGCGTAGTAGCTGCTTTATTATGTTATGTAACACCTGTTCAGGCAGAATGGATTGGCAATGCGGGTATACAGTACGAGTTCAATAGCAATCTATCGAATGCACGGTTGCCAAGTGACATAAAAAGCGACAGTGCATTTCGGCCCAACCTGTCTGGTGGTAAGTATTTTCAATTGACCGATGCCACCGGCCTAGCACTGACAGCGGATATTGGCGGTACAACCTACCTTCATTTTGATGGGTTGAATAACGTGTTGTACGGTGCTAGCACTACACTCCGACATAAATTCGGCTTAGGTGGGCTAGCTCCTTGGATCAGCTTATCAGGCTCGGCTGCCTATCATGATTTTGAAAATGCCCCGCGCGATGGCTGGCGTTATAACTTGTCTTTTGCCATGGGAAAGCGGCTAACTGAGCGCTTCACACTACAGCTAAAATACCGCTATGAAGAACAGATTTCAGACCGTATCTATAATATTCCAGGCTTGACTCATGCGACGTTTGATGACGAAGACCCACCAATACCGATTGGTGGCGATGCGTTTAATATTTCAGCGCATAACGTATCCTTAACCGGTATATTTACCGTAACAGATGCAGTTACCGCATTCTTGGCGTACACCCGTCGAGAAGGCGGCATTACCTCAACAATAGGATACGATCCAGAAATACTTGAGTATGGAGATGCTGTTGCCGTTGATCGCGCTTTTGGCAATAATCGTTATGCATATAAAGTGGAAGCCGGCACTAATCTGATTTCTGTGGGATTTAGCTGGGCCATCAATGGACATGCTTCCTTAAACCTCGGCTATGATTGGATGGAAACCACGGGGGATCATCACTTAGAATACAACAACAATTTGGCGCACTTTAGCCTAATTTACAGTTTTGAGTAACCATATGAAAAATCGATATCTTGCTTTAATGTTTTTAATGAGCTGGGGCCTCAGACTACAAGCGGCTGAGTTAGGTGTTGTAGTAACCGACAAAGATGGCAAGGCAATCCTCGATGTTGTTGTCATGGCTATGCCGACGGAAGGCCAAACCAAAGCAAATAAGCCTCAAAAAACCGTCGTGATTGATCAAGTTGATAAAGAGTTTGTTAATCATGTCACCGTTATCCCCATAGACACACCGGTTCTTTTCCCTAATAACGACAATATCCGGCATCATGTTTACTCGTTCTCTGCCAGCAAACAGTTTGAATTGCCTCTTTATAAGGATACCCCCGCAAAACCGGTGACATTCGACAAACTCGGCGTAGTTACATTGGGATGTAATATCCATGATTGGATGGTTGCTTATATTTATGTTACAGATGCACCTTATTTCAGCACTACAAATAAAGAGGGTAAGGCTCAGTTGCCCAATCTTCCGGCAGGGGAATATACCTTTCGTATCTGGCATCCACGCATGGAACTTACTGAACAAGCAACCCAACAGACAGCCGTTATAAAAAACTCCGGGGAAACGACCCTATCGTGGCAATTGGCGCTAAAACCAGATTTGCGTTCCCGGCGCGCACCGCTCCCAATTCAGCCAGGTTACTAATGTAATGACTTCAACATAACTTTAGTTTTGTCGATTTTTTTGCAGGATAAGTACGCTACTTACAAATTTAAGTAATCAATGTCTGCTACGAAACGGTTGAAAATAATTTTCCACAGGCTGCTTAGGGTCG
>JABFSV010000226.1 GCA_013140405.1 Methyloglobulus sp.
GCGCCACTTCAAACCCGGCAGGCAGTAAGTCCTGGATGGCGATATTGTCTATCCAGTCCCGGTCGATGGCGCGCATGCGGATTTGTACGGTGATTTCTTCGCCCAGTTTTACCTTATCGACGCTTTTGCCTTGTGCATTTAGATAGGTGCGCTGGATTTCCAGGCCGTGCTGCACGGCTTGTTTGGGTAATTGCTTATCAAAGCCCGATTCTGAAACCGCATAAAACAAAGGCAGATTGCTTGGGCCGTTAAAGCGCAAACTTTGCGTGGTTTCCGGGAAGGTAGCGCGCGGTGCGATAGTTTGCGGCAAGGTTAAGGGTTGTTGTTTGCCGTTGGAGTCGATAAATATAATCGCCATTTGCTTCATAGCTTCTGCTGGGACAGCATCGCTATAAGCCTGATACGCCATTAAAAAGTAAGCGGAAGACAAGGTGTTGAAACGATTTTCCTGTATCGCTTTGGCGATGTTTTGAAGATACGCAGGCGGCAGTTTTTTTAACGCATCCGGAAAATGTTTCGCTAACAGGTAGAGGGTTTGAGCGTCCCGAATCATCGGATCGTAATAACTTTGGAACTGATAAGCGTCATTTGTCTGTCCCAGATTTTTGAGCGGCGTTACCAGTAAGTCTTTGGCTTCGTCCTGTTGTTGCAGCAATTGGTAACTGGCGGCCAGATAAACGGCGGTTAAATCCTGCCGCCATGCTTCATCCTGAAAATTGTTGTGCAGGGATTCGCGGATGCCTGCCAGCATCGTGGTGGTAACCGTGCCTTGACGGGTTAATAGATAAGCGGCATACGCCCGTACACGCAAGCCTACCAAAGTATTAGCCGGGTTAGCGGCAAGGGTTTGCACGTAAGCCAGGGTTTTCTTGAACATATCCTCCGGCACGGCTTTTCCGTTAGCCTGGGCTTCCATCAACATGTGCAGCGCGTAAATGCTAGCAAATTCATTTGCTTGCGGCGTAGCGCCCCATAAGCCGAAACCGCCTTCGGCATTTTGCCGGCTGCGCAGTACCGAAATCAAATTTAACCAGTCATTCTCACTGAAACGAGCCGTCATTTCGGCGGTAAATTCCGGGTATTTGCTTAACACCAATGCCGGAACCGTCTTGCTGATGAGCTGCTCGGTACAACTGTGGGTAAAATTATCCAGGTAATCGGTCAAGCCTGAGACCGCAATCAATGGCAAGGGCGAAATCCCGGCGCTGACTTTACGCTGCTGCGAATAGAGTTGCCGCTGGATAGGGACATCTTGCTGCGTTTTAAAACTGCCCAAACGCAAGCTCGACATTCTCGGGATGGCTGGCCGGATACTGAGATCGGCATGCATGTGGGAGGTATGCCCGGCACTGGAGGCTTCAAAACTTAGCGTAGCATTGCCCAAGGTGACTTTTTCGACATCCCGCGTCTTGATGCGGAATGTGGACACGCCTTCATGCCCTTCGGCAATTGTCAGCGTTTGCTCAGTTTGGCCTTGTACCTGCAATTGCGGCGGAACCGTTAATCTAATCTGCACAGGCGCTTTATCGCCGGAGCCTTTTATATTGTTGGCGAGCGCCACGCTCACGGTAAACTCATCGCCGGGTGCCGCCATGAAAGGCGCATTCGGGGTAATGATCAAATCATCGCGTACCTGGGTTTGCTGAACGGCAGTGGCGATTTTTCCGTCGTTAACCGCAATCGCCAGTACCCGCATACTGCCATTAAAAGTTTCTGGCACTTGGTAATGCACCACGGTTTCTTTGTTCAAGTCAATTATTCCCGACCAGAAAACCGCCGGTTTATCATGCTTGCGTTTGAAGGGATTAAGCAGGGATGAGGCAGGTTCTTCCTCTTCTTCGCCATCGCCGCCCGGCGCGGAAAGCTGCATCAGCTTCTTGAATTCCGGCAGGATCAAATCCAGAATTTGGGTGGTATCGACATCCAGTTGCCGCTTCTGGAAAAAATAGCTTAACGGATCGGGGTTTTTATAACGCGCGACCTGCAAAATGCCTTCATCGACGGCGAACACGACCACACGCCCTGGTTCGGCGCTTTGCAATTTCATGTCCAGCGTTTCGCCGGGCTTAATAAGCTCCGGCACGGTGAGCGTTAACAGTTGTTGATGTTGCGTAAGGCTTACTTTAAACGGCGCAGCGCCGTAGGAAAGCGGACTCATGAAAATTTCATCCGAACCCGGCTCGCGCATGTACTGCACGGTGAGATAACCGTTGCCCATCAGCTCTTTCGGCACTTCGATGCTTTGCACTGTGGATTGGGTGTCGGCTTTGAACCAGGTACTGGCGTAAACCTTATCGCGCTCGATGGTTATCAAACCCGCGCCCGTATAAGGCGCGCGAATGTTTACGGTAATTTTGTCGCCCGGTGCATATTCGGTTTTATCCAGCGTTAATTGCAGCTCGGCATCACGATCCAGGCTACGCGATACATTGCCCTGCCCAGCCACGGTGTAATCAATTCGGGCTAGTTGCAAGCCTGCCGCATCTCGCACCAGATAGCTGTAATCGCCCGGCGTAGCGCTATCCAGACGTAAGTCCTTTCCGGTTAGTGGAATGGTTATATCGGTTTTTCTCAGGTTGATTTCTTTGGTGCGCGATTCGTAGCGGTAAGTGCCATCGTCCTGCTTGGTCAATACCGATAAGACCTTACGTTCCAATAACTCCAACGTCAGTTTGTCCGTTGAGCTTTGCTTGAGTTGCGGATCGATGGCGATAAAGTGGAGATTGCGCTCGGCATCCTTGGCGACAAAATTCAACGCGCCATCAGCCTTATAACCAACCAGGAACGGCATATCGGACACCAGTACGCCGGTTTCGGCCGCAACGCTGCGTCCGCCAGCTGCTTCAAACGCCTGCGCGGTAAGATCAAGCCGGTAAGTTGCGCCCTGGTATTTTTCCAAGCCCAACGAAAGTACCGCATTGCCTAAGGTATCCGTGGTGGTAGGCGTTAAGGTTTCGGTGTAGCTTTGTTTGGCGACGTGCGGATCGTAAAAATGATAATCGTGGTAACGTTTGAATTCCGGCAACGTGGGCTGCAAGCTTATATCGGCGGTGACTTGACGTGCTTCCGCTGGTGCGCCGTAAAGGTTTTGGACATTAATCAACGCCTGTAAATCCTTTGGATGCAGCCAGCCCTCGGTTGCCGGTTTAGAAAATTTGGCTGCGATTTTCATCCGATCCGGTTGGAATTCTTCGACCTTGACCTTCGTGTGGCCTAACAATTGGGCGGATTTATTGTCCTTGACGGTATATAAGTTAACTGAATAAGCGCCTGTCGCCGATGATTCCAAGGTGCTATAGGTTAGTTCGTTGAAACCGCCAGCCGCAAGGTTTAGCTTCTCGCGTTTGACCGTCAAGCCACGAGGGTCGAGGATTTCCGCTTCCAGCGGCATTCCTGTTAATGGGGCATTCCAGCCGCTGGTTTTCATAATCATGCCAATATGCATGGTATCGCCGGGACGGTAAATGCCGCGATCAGAAAATAGATAAGCATCGAGTTGGTTGGAATCATCGGCATTTTCCGCGCCGCCTACATCAAAACGGGAGAAATTCAGTTTACGGTCGTTACGCTGTAAGGGCAAAAAGCTCATGTCGCCTTGATAACGCACGAGGTAAAGCATTGGTTCGCGGTCGTTTTCCAAGCCGGATAGTTTGGCAAAACGGACTTTGCCGTCCGCATCTGTCGTGCCATGCATTATCGCTAAGCCGTTTTTGGCGATGATTTCCACTTCCGCGCCCGCTTGCGGCTGACCGGTCTGGATGGATTGCACGAATACGACCTGGCTGCCGTTATGTTCGGTTTTGGCGATAATGCCCAAATCGGTGATCAGGATCAGACGCTTATCTTCAACCCTGCTTTCTTCGCTTTGGGAATCCTCTGATGACGTTTCAGATTCTTCGCTGTCATCGGCATCCTGGGCGCTTTCATTGGAGTTTTCTGCTTTATCCGTTTGTTGCAGTGGCTTATAGTCGTTGGCTTTCACAAAAAAGATGCCACGTTTATTCTGGCCTTGCTGGTCAATCAGGTAAGGGCTTAAATCAACCGGCTGATAATGGGCTTTGCCTTTTTCCAACACAGGCAAAGGTACTTCTAGCTCGAAGCGTTCACTGACATTATCAGAGCTAAAATTATCTTTAAATTCGGGTTTGCCGAAATCGCCGTCACTTTGAGAGACTAAATGCTGTAACTGTTCGGGCAAAACTCTGCCTAGCTCAATTTTTACGCCTGCAACATCGCGAACCATGAGCGCGATTTTCTTTTCCCCGCTTAAAGTCAACAACGAGCCTTCGCCCATGATTTGCAGTTCTTTGGGGTACTCGGGGACAACCACCGGTTGGTTGTATTTTGCCGATAACAAATAACCGCCGAAAGATTCCAAGCCTTTATCGACGCTGACCCATAATGTCCGTTTAACATCGGCATGCACCAGAAAACTGTGTAACTGCGAATAATCGTTTTCGGCGGGTAACGATTTTATTTCGACCCGTTGGCTTTGCGCTAAAACGTCATCGGTAACGTCGTTATTACTCCAGTAATAAGGCTGGGTTCGATCAATATCAGGATTCTTAGGGAATTCCGGTAATTGCCAGACTTTTATCGCTTTCATGATGGCTTTTTCACTGACCGGAAGCGAGGTCGAAACCATTAACACCTGATCCTGGGCTTGAGTCTTTGGATTCGGCGTGACCACGACTTGTGCATCGCTCACACTCAAGCCATAGTATTTTCCAGGCACGGCCACTTCAGCGCTCAATGGCTGATCGTAAGCCGCATCAGAACCAGCAGCCTGAATGCCCTCTTTAACAGTCAGCGTGGCAATTTGATTATCGCGCGGAACCGGCAAAGTTTCCGAATGGATATAGGCATTCAATTTCAACTTGTCGTAAGTTACCGTGAAATTAAGCGCTTTCTCATCCTTAGCATTACCTGCCGCATTGTTGAGTTTTAAGTCTATCTTTTTTTCTAAAAGTGCCGAGTCGACCGGATGTGTGAAGTGCAATTGAAAAATGGTCTTTTTTAAGGTTGGATCGATTTGATCCTGAAAAAACTCAGCTTTATCTAAAGAAGCGGCAAACTTGGTGGTGGTAAATTCAAATTCGTCACGGGCAAGCAAAATTTGTTTGGCAACGAGCGACTCATCGAGTTTTACCTGATGCACACTGCTAACCGGCCAATCTTTCTCCGGCCTGAATTCCAGGGATTTATCGTCAAGCCAATGCCAACGTCCGCTGATAGTCGGTTTAATGACAATACCTTGGGTAATATCCTTGCCGACTTGATCTAACGGTGCAACCGAGGCATTAAAGTTAATTAACAGGGGTTGGGGAGCTTCATCCTTTTCGATAGCCGTACGTTCGGGTTCTGTTACCGCAAAATCAATACGGACAGGTTGCGGTCGGTTTTGCCACCATTGATATCCGAACCAGCCTGTGGCGGTAATACCGCACAATAGGGCAAGAATACCAAAACTGACTAACGGTTTTGCTTTGGCAGTTTGCCACAGTTTTGCCACGATAGCTCTCAGCGCAATTAACCAGCCGGGTTGTTGCCAACTCCAATTGCCGAAAAGGGTAATTAAAGTCGTTAAGATAAAAAACCGGATTTTTTGAAAAGCAGCTGAAACCTTCATTAGCTATCCTTTATTTACCAAATAGGCTGGTTTGCCAGCGAGACTGTGAAACAATTAAATGTTGGTAGTATAAACCTAGTCTTTTACCCAGTTATAT
>JABFSV010000410.1 GCA_013140405.1 Methyloglobulus sp.
CGGGTAAACGCATCGCTGGCTCGTAGGCATTTGCGTAAACGGTTGCTAGTCTCTTGCAGAACCTGATCGCCAATAAGATGTCCCAACGTATCATTGATACGTTTGAAACCATCGATATCCAGAAACAACACGGCAAGTTTTTGTTGATGCCTATGAGCCAAGGCAATCATGATACGTAAATGTTCCTGGAAAAATGTCCGGTTGGGTAGATCGGTCAGGTTGTCGAAGTACGCCATGTGATGCAGGCGTTTCTCACTATCCAATAGACTTTGGGTGGTTTGGGCTGCCCTGAGGATATAGCGGATTCGATGGCCTAACAACGGAATATTGATCGGTTTGGAAATGAAGTCGGTCGCACCTGCCTCAAAGGCACGGTTAATTGAGTCTAAATCGTCTAACCCAGTCATCATCAATATGGGTATATGCTGGCCAGTCGATTGTTCCCTAATTTGGGTGCAAGTGGTATAGCCGTCTAATCCGTTAGGCATAATGACATCCAGCAAAATGGTGTCCGCGCCGTGTTCCTTAAATAGAGCCAGTCCTTCTTCACCGCTGGCGGCAACAGTCGTTTGCATGCCTGCATTCTGGAGGGTCTTGGCAACCAACCGACGAATAAGGGGGTCGTCGTCAATGATAAGGATGTGGGATTGGTCTGACATGAAGTTATCGTTAAGCTATCGGATGAAATGGTTGAAGATATTTTTCTAATGCTGCATGGGTATTAGCCAGCTCTTGTTTTATATCTACAAGCGTTCGACCCGAAATGTCATAGTGTTGGTTTCTGGCCTCATTTTCCACTTCGCGACATAGTTCAGCCAAGTGAAAGGCCCCCACCTGATTACTGCTGGATTGTAACGTATGGGTTGTGGTGCGGATCACATCGACATTCCCTTCAGACCAAGCCGTTTGCAACAAAAGCAACAAGCTGCTGGAATTGCTTATATACAATGCAATGACGCTGTGTAGAAACGCATTGTCATCATCTTCCCCAAGGTTTCGGATTGTTTCCAGTGCGTCTGTATTCAGGCTTAATGCTCTGAATTCGGTTGGTTCTATAATGTCCTTGCTCTTGTGGCTGTCTATGGTTGTCAATACTGGGCTTTTTACCCAGGTTTTAATGATCCGCAGGAGTGATTCAGACTTGAATGGCTTGGACAGATAATCATCCATGCCAGCAAGTAGGCATTTTTCGCGGTCGCCTTCGATTGCATTGGCGGTCAGGGCAATGATTGGGAAACGTTTTAATTCCCCAGCGTTCTGCTGCCTTCTGATTTCACCTGTTGCTTGGTAACCATCCATTATCGGCATCATACAATCCATAAACACCAAATCATAGGTGTTTTTCCTGATAGCTTTTAGTGCTTCCAGGCCATTTTCAGCGATGTCAACAATACAGCCTAAGCCTTGCAGCATCAGTTGCGCCACTTCCTGGTTGACTGGGTTATCTTCTGCCAGAAGAATGCGGGTGTTGGCTAGAGTTGTCGTGATCCTAGGAGGTGTTTCCACGGGCTCAGCTTTGGCTATATTTCCACCTTGTTGCAATGCTTTAACTAAACACCTGAACAAATCGGCTTTATGGACAGGTTTTATAAGGTAGGTGCTGAAGCCAATTTTTGTGGCTTCGGAAGCTTCGCCTAGGTACATGGTTGAAGTCAACATGACCAAGGGCAGGTGGGAAATTGCGGAATCGGCTTTGATATGCTCACCCAATTCAAGCCCATTCATGCCAGCCATCTTCATGTCGATGATTGCTAAGTCATAAGGTGATTGGTGTCCGGTTGGCTGCCTTAGCAGTGCTAGGGCTGCTAAGGCACTGGGCACAGCGTCTGCTACCATTCCCCAGGATTTTGCATATTCGGTAAGGATTTCGCGGTTTGTATGGTTATCCTCAACAATCAGTAGTTTTAGGCCAGACAGTCCAATAAACTGATTCGTTTGCGATGGTGTTATAGGCGAAGCTGACAGTAATGGCAGGGTGAAGGCGAAGCTGGTGCCACGGCCAATTTCACTTGTCACGCTTATTTCACCGTTCATCAACTCAACCAGTTGCTTGGAGATGGCAAGGCCAAGTCCAGTGCCGCCATATTTGCGGGTGGTTGAGCCATCTGCCTGGGAAAAGGCACGGAAAAGTCGAGGTAAAACATCTTCACTTATGCCAATACCCGTATCTACTACGGCAAAGCGAACCCTTGATGCGGGTGTACAACCATCAATATCAGCCGTGTTTTTGTCGTCCGTATCCAAGCTGACATCTATTAAAATCTCACCTTTTACAGTAAATTTTATGGCATTACTTATTAAATTACTTAAAATTTGACGTATGCGAGAAAAATCGCCAATGACAAATTCCGGCACTCCAGGGGCAACGCGGTAGATAAGCTCCAAATTCTTGCTATAGGCTAACTCAGAAAATAGTTCAACAACATCCCCTATTGTCCTATGTAAATCAAATTGCAAACTTTCTAACTGTAAGTGACCGGCTTCAATCTTTGAGAAGTCGAGTATGTCGTTGATAATTAACAGCAGAGTTTCACCTGACTTGTGGACGGTGTTTACAAAACGGCGTTGTTTTTCAGTTAAGTCGGTGTCTTTCAATAACTGAGCCATACCCAAGACACCGTTCATTGGTGTGCGTATTTCGTGGCTCATATTGGCAAGAAATTGTGATTTGGCGGCATTTGCTGCCTCAGCGATAGCTTTTTCTTGTTCAAGGCGTTGGCCATGTTGAGCAAGTTCGAAATCCCTTATATTTATTTGCTCCAGCATAGAATTAAAGGTATCTGTCAAGGCTCCTAACTCATTGTTTTCTCGCTTGGCAACCCGGACTGCGTAGTTATTGGCTTTCGATACTTGTATTGCTGCTTTAGAAAGTTCAGCAATAGGCCGTGTAATTCGATTCGCCAAATGCTGGGCAAGGGTCGCGGCAATCCAGAAAGCAACCAGCATAGATGCCGTGATAAAACCAATGTTGACCATAAGCGCAACCCACATTTTGCTGAGTTCCGCATGCAAAACAAGACGGCCTAAGTTCTCTTTTTCGATGACGATGGGTTGTTCGACGTTGATATCCCTTCCTGGAAGCCATGCAGGAAGCGGCATAGTAATATCCCGTTTGAAACTTGCTATCGGTTTGCCATCATTTCTGTAAAGAGTGGCGGAATAGATGGAGGGTACAATTTTAAGCGCATCCAAAATTTGTTGGGCACTTTTGGTATCAAGGAACATTAAAGACCCTTGAGAGTTTTGGGCAGTGACTTTGGCTAGGGTTTCAAGTTGCTGTTGTGATGAATCAATCGATTTGGTAATTTCACTGACCACCACAATCGCGAATACAACCAGCATCGAGCAAGCCAAACAGAGGATGACGATTTGCCTAAGTTTGCCGGCAATTGTCTGGGGTTGGTTTGCTGGTAATGCCATGCGTTATTTTCCCCGTACATCACGGGCGATTTGGAGCATTTTTGAACTTAATTTGATGCCCGTGTGTTCTACACGTTCCAGATTGACTTCAAATTGCAAGCGTCCACTGTCATTAACCAAGGCAATCATGCCGCCTTGGTCGAGAAAGCCGTCCTGGTCACTTACCGTAAGCACAGGCACGTCCTGTAAGGTATTGAGCCATTCTTGCATGCGCAGGGGTTTTTCTTCGTTAGGCAGGAAAAGTAGTTGGCATTCTTTGGCATTATCACCTTGTACGAGCCTTTTGATTTTTAGGGTATGGTTTTGGGCTTCCTTGCCTGCCAGCGAATCGAGTTCTTTGGCTAAATCCCCTTCTTGTGTGATGCACAAATTCAGTTCATTGCCCAACGCCTTAGTGGGCCATTCGCTCAACTTCATGAAATTATAGAGGTAAGCCACCGTCAAAGTTTGAATTTCACCCGATGGGGCAGACGACACAGGGTCATTGTAAACGATTCCCATAATCAAGATTAGGGTATTCAGGCTTGCAAATAAGCGCATGAATCGCTTAGGCATTTCCATGCCTAGAAGCCGTATTCCAATCGGAAACGCACCTCGCGGCCATCCATGGTTAAGGTGTCTTGGCCTTGATCGTTATGCTCCGGCCCGCCCACCACCTTAAAATGTTGGTCAAGTACATTATAAACGCCAAGGGAGGCTTGAAAACCGTAGATAGGTTTGGTCAGTGCCAGGTTAATGTTGAACAGATGATAACTGGGGGCAAGCGTATCGGACAAGGTGCGTCGCTCGTCCACAAAAATTTCCTCAAATCCGATTCGTAACCTGTTGTTAAATAAGGGCTCTGCATAATGGGCTTTGACCATATTTTTAGGTGAGTCATAGGCCCAACCCCCGCCATTAAAAGTCAAGTCGCGGGTGTTGTTATGTGTCCAGGTCAATTTCAGTTGACGGCCATTATCCCAGAGTTTTTCCATGCCCAGTTCAAAACCAAGGGTATTGAACTTTCCTGCGTTGACGGAATTGAACGTCGCAGGGTCTGCCACTATCACCCTAGCCATGTCGTTGTAGAATACCGTACCCAGCAGCTTGACACCGCCGCCAGGATACCATTCCGCGACGGCTTCATAACTTTTGACCCGTTCATCCGTAACGGGCTTGGCTCTAGTGGTATTCAAGTCATGTTCTAAAATGTTGGGCGCACGAAATGCCGAGCCATAAAGCAATTTAGCGGTGAACGAAGGCGTTATGTCCCAAATTAAGCCGATACGGGGGTTAAGCTGCAATTTATCCAGCATGTGGTGGTGATCCAGGCGTAATCCCGCATTAAGTAGCAAACTTTTGGTGATGCGGAATTCATCTTGAAAATAGGCACCAACCCGCCAGCCATTATTGTGAGTACTGAAACCGGGCGAGGGTGGCGTAATGTCGTAACCGCTGTAGTGTTGATGCCCGTCATGCTGTACTTCAACGCCGGCGACCCATTTGTGATGCTCGAACTGGGTGCCAGTCAGCTTGACCTCGCCGCCCCACCAGCGTGCGTCTGCCCCTTCAAAATTTATAATGCGGTCTAAAACATCCACATCTTCATTTCCATCATAAGGCGTGATTGCATAGTAATCGTACCAGTGATGAAATCCCCGTATTTCCAGGCCCAAATCGGCGTTTATCTGCGTAAGGTAGTCCAGATCCAGGTAACCTTGGCTATCTACGCTGTAATAGTCCCTGTCATTGAAGATTGCGCCGAAGGCAGCCGTGGGTATGCGCTTCAAACGGTCTACATAGCCGCCTTGAAGGGTAAAATTACCAAAACTGAACTTGCCGAATCCACGGCTAGTCCGTTCTTGATCCATATCTTGCGCGATTCCGCCGTTGATGTCGGAAAATTGCGGGAAAAACAGCCGATCATTGCCGTGGCTGCTGAAATGCGAACCGTTCAGCAATAATTCGGCACCATTCTTCCATTGCTTACCGAAAGTTACACGTCCGCGATAGGTATCCAAACTACCCGCTTCGCCGCCCAAGCGCACGCCATCAATATCCCGTCCCCGTTTGGTGATGACGTTGACCACGCCAAGCAAGGCATTCGCGCCATAGACCGATGAACCCGTCCCAGGGATATATTCGATCCGCTCGATCAAGTTCATGTCCAGCATGAATTCTTCTGCAATAAAGCCGGAATCGAAGATGGTTTCGTTCATCCGGCGGCCGTCGATCATAATCAATGTCCGAGAGTTGTAATCACCGCCGCGCGAAAATCCTCGGTTGCCAAGATACGTGTAGTTGCGGTCATTGC
>JABFSV010000293.1 GCA_013140405.1 Methyloglobulus sp.
GCCATATTTCTGGTGTTATGATTGGTCAAAAGTGTCGGAAAACATGAGGTATGGCTGACATCAACTTCTCGGTTAATTAGTTTGGTACTGTCCCTACAACGATTAAGATAATCATCTGCCTTAATGTCGTTAAGGTCTGTGTGGTGCATGAAAAAAGCCACGATTGGTACCTGGAGCACTGCCAAAGTCGAGTCGTCAGTCCATTCGGCACCTGAACAATGGTCAGTACTAGAGTCTTCGTGACGTTTGTCATCTTTGAACAGATTCTCTGGGCACACCCGAATAGCGATAAATAAACAACATGGCTATATACAAGCCACAGGTAGAGTGGAATTACTTTCGGCTAACACCTTGAAAGAAAAACAAGTTGGTTTAACTAACCTGTGCTTTGTATATACCCATGATAAACAATAAGTACGCTCCTGATGATGAATTAAAGTGGGAAGTTATTTCTGAACTCTGAAATAGTCGCCAAATTGGCGTAACTTCTACTGATTTTGAAAGTTAATCCATGTCCCACTTCCATGTTTGGCGGATTTTGTCGTTAGGAAAATCTGAAGCAGTCTTAAAACTATCTATAAAGAAACTACAAACAATTATAAGCTTAGCTATCGGGTGCTATTCTTTACCAGAAATGACACGATACCCATTAAGCCTTTTCTTGCTTCCTCCAAAACCAGAATAGACGACGCCACGCCAACTACAAGCAACCAATCAACAATTGTTAAACTGGTCGTACGGAAAATAGCTTGCGCAGGCGGCCAATGCACCGCAACCACTTGTAAGCAAACTACACCCATTACTGATACCCACAGCAAACGGTTATGAAAGAACCGCTTGTTGAACGTGGTGCCGTTTTCAGCACGGGCATTGAATATGTTAAAAAACTGAAACATCACGAAGACGGTAAAGGCTAAGGTCAAGGCATGTTCCTCAGACCCCGTCAATAAGCCATAGTACATCAACCCCAACGTCCCGACGGTCATGGTGACCCCGAACAGCAGTATCTTGGCGGTTCGCTTCAATGTAAGGATGCGGCCAGAAGCATTACGGGGTTGTTCACGCATTACACCAGGCCGAGGTGGATCAAGCGCTAACGCAACCGCTGGCGGCCCATCCATTATTAACGCAACCCACAGGATTTGGATCGGCGTAAACGGCTCTGGCAAGCCCAGGACAGGGCCGAAAAAAACGACCATCACGGCTCCCATTGTAGTCGAAAGCTGAAACCGGATAAATTTTAGGATATTCTCGTATAACGTCCTCCCTTCCTGGACTGCCCCTACAATGGTGGCAAAATTATCGTCCGTCAACACCATCACGGCAGCCTCCTTGGCTACTTCAGTGCCACTACGGCCCATCGCGATACCGATATCAGCTTGTTTGAGTACCGGTGCATCATTGACCCCATCGCCGGTCATGGCCACGACATGGCCTTTTTCCTTGAGTGCTTGGACGATCTTAACCTTCTGCTCAGGCACAACCCGGGCAAAAATGTCTACCTCCGTGATAACGTCAGCCAGTTGATGGGCATCCATACGGTCAAGCTCGAGGCCAGTCACCACGGTGTCATGTAAGCCAAGTTCACGGGCAATCACAGAAGCCGTTTCTTTATGGTCGCCAGTAATCATCTTGACCATAATCCCGGCTTTTTGGCACAGGGCAATAGCGGCCTTCGCCTCGGGACGTGGAGGATCCATCAGCCCGATTAAGCCCATGAAAGTCAAGTTGAGCAGATAAGTAAATGGATTTTCGTTGGCTTGGAATTCGTTAGTTTCAAGGTCGCGCTGCGCCACCAAAAGGCCACGCTTGGCGAGCTTCTCAAATTCCTGGATGATGTCGTGCCTTTGCTCCACAGTAAGCGGTGTAACCCCTTCAGCCCCCCAAAAGTGGGAGCACCGTTCCAATAAGACATCAGGTGCCCCCTTTACAAATAGCCGTACGGATGAGTGCCCGCGATGGAAGGTCGCCATAAACTTGTTTGCCGAATCAAACGGAATTTCAACGATGCGTGGCAGCTTTCCTTCAAAGTCTGCTGGTTTAACACCACCTTTAGCCGCCAAAACCAAGAGCGCCCCTTCCATGGGGTCACCGATCACTTGGCCGCCGCTTACCCGGCTGTCATTGCAGAGGGTGATAGCTTGGAGAAGTGGGGCAAGGTCAGGGATTGCACTTTCCACAATTTCAGGGCGGATTGCCCCGACACTACTATATCCCTCACCCGAAACCACAAAATGTTGCCCTTCAAAATAGATTGCCCTTGCGGTCATTTGGTTCATCGTGAGCGTACCCGTCTTGTCAGAACAGATGACGGTCGTACAACCCAACGTTTCTACGCTGGACAAACGCTTGACAATGGCACGGTTTTTAGCCATCCGGTGCATACCCAGTGCCAGGGTCACCGTCACAACGGTGGGCAACCCTTCGGGCATGGAGGCCACCGTTAAGGCAATGGAATCTAATATGATGCTGGTTAACGGCTCTCCCCGAAACCATTTAAGCAACGACAATGATCCAACAAGAATTATGGCAATGACTGTTAAGCGCTTCCCCAAACTATCGAGTTGAAGCTGTAAGGGCGAAGGACTATCAGGAATTGCCCCCAAGAGCTTAGAAAGGCGGCCCATTTCGGTTGACATCCCGGTGTCGACGACAACCATCTCGGCACGTCCGCGCGTCACCATGGTATTCATATAGGCCATATTCAGCCGTTCCGCCAAGGGGGTTTCAACGGGTAACGACTCGGAAACTTCTTTGGTGGCAGGTTCGGATTCGCCGGTAAGCGTCGATTCGTTGATTTCCAGGCTGTGTGCGACAAAGAGCCTGCCATCCGCAGGTAAGCGGTCACCTGCTTTCAGGAGCACGATATCGCCTGGCACTAATTGCTCTGCAGGAATCTCCATAGCTTTGCCATCGCGGCGGACACGGGCTTTGGAAGCCAACATATTTTTGAGCGCTTTCAGGCTTTGTTCAGCACGGTATTCTTGGTAAAACCCCAGGGTGGCATTGAGGATCACCACACACAAGATCACTGCCGCATCTTTAATGTTGCCAATACTGGCCGCTAAGCCAGCGCCGATGATCAGCACTAGGATCAGCAGGCTCTTGAATTGCCCAAAGAACAATAACCACGGGGATCTGGAAGCGGCTTCTAACAGCCGGTTCAACCCAAGGGTTTTTAACTGTTCAGCCGCTTGATGGTTCGTCAAACCCAAGTTCGGCGCAACCTTTAATTGCTTTGCGACGGTATGTGAAAGGTAATGCCAGTTTGGATTTTCTTTAGAATTTTTCACTAGAAAGCTTATACGCCATGTATTTAATGAAAATCAGTACCGATTTGATCCACGACTAGCTGTGGTGGTCGAAAGGGCTTCCTGCCCTCCGATCAAGGCCCCTGATCTCTGAATCCCCTTTAACCGATTTATTCGCCAAACCCCAATTTGCTAACTTCATTTAACTAATCCAGCACGTCGGGCTTTACGTTTCATCGGACAGAAAAACGGGGCTTCCTCGTTTAATTGTTGAAAATAGGTATCTTAATCGCGCTTGTTATGGCGAAAACTGCGGAAACCCTTTTCGCTTTATCCATCGTTAATACGCAGATTTTGCTTAGCAATTTAGCACAAGCTTAACCATTTCGCGCTCAGGACTAAGTTGTAATTGAAAGCCGTACGGTTGGCTTTTTGATGAGCTACAAATATTCAAGTGCGCGTAACATGAGCTATTAAGCAAAAAAGAAATCACTGCCTATTAAGTTAATGCCTATCTCGCTGATTGAAAATCCTGTGGTATTTTCTAGCGTCACCAACAACTGCCCGCCGCCAAAGTTTGCATTACCCGCTATTCCGTCACTTAAATGGAAAGACGTATCTACACCGTTGGTTACCACGTCAATATCGGCTATCCCATTAAATACGATGCTATCGCCGCCGACTCCGCGCACAAAATCCAGGACGGTATCAAGGCCGTCGCCTGCCCCATATTGGATGGTATCGGTTACGCCATCATCCCAGCCTAAATACAGAAAATCATCGCCCGCGCCACCAATTAAAAGACTCTGTCCGCCGCTGTAAAGGATGTCATTATTGTTGCCGCCGTCAAGCGTGTTGCTACCACCTGCCGAAACCCCGGTAATAATATCATCGCCATTACCGCCTAGGAGAGTATCATTGCCGGTGGATGAGCCGATGAACAGGGTGTCATTGCCGTTACCGCCATCTAATAAGTTATTGCCACTGGCGAATCCACCGGCGGTCAGTTGATCGTCGCCCGCACCGCCCAGCAGGGTGCTGCTGCCACCGATATCGCCGTAGCTTACCGTGGTAATCGTATCATTACCGGCACCGCCGCTGAAAAAATCGTTTCCGCCTAAGCCGTAACCGTCCAGAACATCATCCCCTTTACCGCCCAGCAACACGTCGTTAAAGGCTGTTCCGTAGAGCGTAAACTGCTCAATGTTCTTGAACGCCACGGAGTCATTGCCGGCTTGTATTAACCCATCTTTGCCATTGGCAGCCAATGTCATGGTGATACCGTCAGTCGCCATATTGCCTTCGGACCCGCCGAAAAATAGAACTTGTAGCCGGTCAAAACCGGCACCGCCTGTGATCGTATCATCTTGGCCTTCGGCATTGGTTTGTCCGAGTCCGACAATAATCAAATCATTGCCACTGCCGCCAATCAAAATATTACGACTTAGCGGGCCTGATCCGTGGGCATCCAAAATATCATCCCCCTCGCCGCCCCTCAGGGTATTTGAACCTTCGCCAAACTCGGCTTTCAACTCATCGTTGCCTAGCCCGCCATCCAAAATGTTATTACCTGTCGATTGATTGACCGTAATGACATCATCGCCATCGCCACCCCTTAACGTATTATCTCCGCTTGACCACTCGGCCGTTAAAAAGTCATTGCCCACCAAACCTGATAAGATGTTGCTACCCGTAGAGCCGTATGCCGTGAGCGAATCGTCACCTAGTCCGCCGATTAAAGTGCTGTTGCCGGATGACCAGTACACATAAAGCACATCATCGCCAGCTCCGCCATCAAGACGGTCGTTCCCTGAAATGCCACCTTGAAGAATATCGTTGTTCTCGCCACCGAGTAGGACATCATTAAATTCGGTGCCGGTGATATAAAATTGCTCAATATCGGTAAAACTGACCTGATCGCTCCCTGCCGTGATCTGGCCGGCAGAGCCTGTGCCGTTAAAAGACATCCTAAGTCCAATCGTAGCACCGGTATAGTCGACTTCCAATGAATCTGAACCTTCGCCACCGATGACGGTATTAACGCCAAGAATCACGTTGAAATAATCGTTTCCCTCGCCGCCATCCAGAATATTATTGCCGCTCAAGCCATAGAGTATGTCGTCACCTGCAAACCCTTGGATATGGTCGTTTAAATCTTCAGGATTGAGATCCCCATACAAATAATCATTGTCTGATGTTCCATTTATAATCGTTGTCATATAATTAGCTCCTTAAAATTTAATTAATAGGTTTACATAATCGAGAGTGGTTAGTGCCACTAGAACCCGATACAGTATTGGTTTAGTTATAGTGGGCTATTTTATTGCACACTAATGGTCGATACTCAATCTGAAAGTTGTTACCTAATAGTTTTTTTGATGGTTTTGATTTATGTCAAACTTACGGTAGTTATGCACCCAAAA